>CAZADP010000071.1:0-6502 GCA_964483905.1 uncultured Candidatus Bathyarchaeia archaeon
ATGGTCCGTGAGCTAGTTTACCTATCGCAGATCGCATTACTCCATAGAAGAGAAAGGCCGAGTGATGTTCAATAATAGTGGAGTGATTAGGAGGAGCGGAAGCTTTAGGCCTCCAACAAGAGACAAAATGCCTGAAGCAACTACAAGTAGGCCAACTGTTAGAAGGGAGTCGTCTAGGGTTAGGAGGCGATCGATCACCCAATCTTGTGACCACACATTCAAAGCCCTCGCGCTGAATGGGTAGATATCTATGCTGGCGCCTGAAGCCCTTATAGACCACCAGGGCAAGAAGAGCGACGCGAACGTAACCAGACTTATGATGATCCCTAGATAACGAACCTTGGCAGTTTTCACAACTGTTTGGCTCCTATGTTATGCATGGTTAATGGGTTAACTTTCAAGATTCGTCGGGTCCTTCGGAGTTCAGCGAGGGCCAATGCGAGGGCGAACAGTCCTGCAGCTGCGACTGCCACCGTGGCTATTGTTTCGATTGGAAGCCCTGCTGGTGGATTGATGGGAGGGCTTTCTTGAGGCGCAAGGTAGGCAACGTAAGTTGGGTCGTGCTCTATGCTCCAGCCCTCCCAGGTTGGGTAGCACACTCTGTAAACGAAGCTTGAGTTTGCATATTCTAAGCCTACGTTGGGAAGGCTTGCGCTAAGTCTTGGGAAGACATCTTCGGATAGGAGGCGGAGGAGCGAGCCCACGAGCCAGTATGGAGAGAGGTAAACAGCGGCGTTTGGTGGTACACTCTCTATTGGTGAAGCGACGGATTTAGACACGTAACTCTCTGGAACCGAGTTTCTATAAAGAGTATAGTTGTCCGCGAAAATGAATTCGTACAGTTTTTTGTCTTCAATGATGACTTCAGCTCGGGTTGTTGATGTGGTTGGTGCCTCTGGCAATGTTGAGTTGTAGGGTTCGCCGTTAACAAGGACTGCGTAAGGCTTAGTGGTAAGCATGGTGGTCCCATAGAGCAGCGACAATGCAAGCCCATCAGAGGATACGTCTGGGGAGTGAGGCTCGAAGTCGACGAGCTTGCCTATCTTGAACCCTGTCTTAAGGTACGAAATGTTTCCGTGAACGTAGTATTCATATGTAAAGGCTAGGTGGGTTATGTTAACTCTGGCGGCAAGATTAGTTGACGTACCGTTTATTACTCGGTCTTCGGGATATAGAAGGAAACCGTCCACCCACCCGTATTCGATGCTCCAAATATAATGCGCGATATTTTCCATAGTGACTTTCTGGACTGGCTTCGTGGTAAACGTCTTGGAGCTGTTGAGGAGAAAGAAATATTCTATCTCATCCAAATCAGCTTCTGGAACTCCATTTTGATTGTTGTCTTTGTATGCCTCCATAAGTAGCAACCTGTTCCCGATGAATACCTCTGTGTCGTTAGCCACCATGTAATGCTGTCCCAGAAACGTCTGAATGGGCGAATTGTAGACTTCTGAGTAGTACGTAAAGAAGGCAACCTGAGTGCCTGAGGCGTTAATCCATGCATACCATAGACCCACGCCTGGGCCATGGGGGATGGACCCGCTGGAGTATTCACTTTTCGTGTCCACAGTGGGCGCTGACTGAGTATAAACTGGATTAACGCCTGCCACTGAAAACAAAGACGTGAGAAGTAGAATATTTGCTAAAAGGGTGGGGAAGCATTTTTTATGTGTTTTCGACGTTTCCACGGTTTGTCATCTCTAGTTTCAATGTTAGAGCCGTAGCACTTTAAACTATACATTCGAACATTTTGCCGGTTTTATCGAACACCTCATACGTGTGATGGGTTATGGCGCCAAACCTTCAGAGTTTCATACCAGAAGATCGCTGCTGCTAAGGCACCTGGCAACAGGGCGACCACCATTATCGGCGAGAGAGAGTGGCTAAACAACAATAGGAACAGTAGGATCATAATGGATGTAACAGCTGCATAGACAAGATATTTTGGGAAAGCGTGTCCACCGAAGAATATGAAAGCGCTTATCGCTTCAGCCTTGACAACTCGGCTAACCTGGTAGTCGCCCGACTGATCTTTAGAAACTAGACCCAGTTCCCTCAGCTTTTCAAGCTGATAGCTTGCACTACTTGGGCTGGAGAAACCTAGAACCTTCTGGATCTCTCTTACGCCACATGAGTCTCTGCCTTTCTTTAATAGGTACCAGTAAACGAGCAGAGTGTTCCCTTTAAGCTCGCTTGATATCCTCTCTTCATCAGTGATTTCGGGAAGAGACAAAATTGCTGAAACTCCCATCTACATAAAATAAAACTACTAGTACAGTTTAATACTATACTTTCGAACATCCATTTTGAAGGTAAACCACTATGATTTTCAAGATCAGAATAAGTAAAGCTTTGTTTGCGTAAGCACTGTGGGCTTCTGCTAGCTGCTTAAGCTTAGAGCGCTATAACGTTTTTGAGAAATCATCGTAGACCTTTTTCTGTGTCTGATGAATAGGGTTATCGCTTGATTTTTGCGCGCTAGTAAGCCACCGCACGTGGCAGTATTGCATAAACAACTACGATCCTTTCAGGTCTTAAGTCAAATAAAACCCGATACTTACCTACGCGGAGTCTGTACTGGTTTTTGTGTCCCCGCAACTTTACAATGTCAAGTTTTCGCGAGAAGCCTTCATCTCGCAGAGTACGCAAAGCTTCAACAATTCTACTACGAGCGTCCTCACCTAATTTCTCAAGCTGTTTAAGCCCCTTCTTCTCGAGGAAGACTTGGTATCTCTGCAAACCATTATGTCTCCTTCTCAACGTCCTCGATTGGTACAAGTTTCACGGTTCCTTTTCCCTTAGCCCTCATATACTCCTTAATGGCCTTAACTTCGTCTTCCATTGGCTCTTCTAACCCGATCAGCCTTTCCTCAACAAGCTCCTCCAGCCTCTCAACTTTTTCGCGCACAAGCCTGACCTCTTTCAAGACTTCCTTTAAAGTGGCACCAGACATCAAAATTCCTCACCTGTACTTCTCTGAAACCTCAGCCTTAACCTTTTTGTCCAACTCCAATACATCTTTTTAATGCAGTTACCCATTTTATGGCATACTACATTAAACCATTCCAAAAGCCCTTGTCAAGTTGCATGCGCTTGTCGTCGTTCGTGCAGAGGCACCCTACTAGGTAGGGGTGGGCCTACTAAACACCTGTGATGCGGGCATCTTTTTGATATTTCATTGTCCAAAAAGTGCACAATTTGGATGATACTTTAAGTAATCAGCCATTCTGATATTCAGTTTGGTAGTCTTGGGTAAGGCATTCCCATCGAAAGGAAAAAAAGAGATGATAGGTAGTCTTTTATTGAATGTTGTGATATGCTCTCAGGAAATCGTCCCATCTATAGGTCATTGACATGTCTATCGCTTCGTATGTTGTTCGCTCGTAAGCATTTGCATTTTCCGGGAAGTATATTGTGACCCCATGGGCGTCAATTCCACTGGCATGCCATTCGTAGCGAACCGTTTGATTTATTTCGTACATCAGGGCGTTGGCAGCATTTTGTATGCTTGTGTTGTTGATGCTTAGTGTGGCTTTCGTGAAATTGTAGAGATCTATGAAGGTTGGATTATCACCATCATAAAATTCTTGAGCTTGGGTTCTGCAATTCTGAATTTGGGTTCGTGTGAGGTTCATTTGCGTAATGAGGCAGTAGGAAAAGTTGTCAATCTTTACTGCTAGAGAGTTCACTCTAGTCAGATCTACTGATGAGAGTGTTGGCCTGTATGGGTCTGTTGTGCCCTGAGCGATATATTTGTAAGCATCGACAATTACTCGGCCAAATTCGGTTTCGTTCATGTTTGGGGTGCTGGTAAGGTCGTCTAGAATGTAGTCAAAGCGCCATCCAATTTTGGCGTTTATCACTTGCTGTGATCCGACTATGACATTTGCATAGTCTTTTATTTGGTAAGCAACTTCGGCCATTTGCATCACGCATGCCATAAATCCTATGAGGTTTATTGTGCTTCCTGTGGCTGCTTTTGCGTCGGCTAGTGCGGATTTGAGTTCAGGCATTGTCAACCAGTCTTCGTATGAGGTCGAATCGACGCATGTTCCTCTGAATCCTTGTCCATGATCCCAAAAGATCAAAGCGTAGCGTTGTGCTGGGAAACGACTAATTGACCAGTTGACAAAGCTGGATAAGGTGGAAGGGTTCCCCATGTTCACTTCACTTAGAGTCTCCAGTTTTGGCGAAGTTATTGCACTCGTGCCGTTGTCTTGGGTGATGAAGTACCTGCCGACTTTCTTTGTCCTGTCATACCAATCTATTTGCACAATGATGGCAACTTCGCTTGTCGAGCCGATCATTTCCATTTCGTTAATATCAGCGGTTGCATTTTCGTCGCCGTTCCATGTGTCCCCTGGAGGTGGCTTCAATGGAAGCAAATGGCTTTCAAGATAAAGCTGGCTGATCCAATCCGCGTCCAAGTAAACCATGAAAGTCCAGGCGCGCACATGCTTCTCCATGTAAATGTCGTCCCAGTTGACCCTCTGACCATACTTATAATAGGTGTAGAAATCAAACCAACCATAAGAGCAAAGTTCTATTTTGGTAACATTTTGTGTCAGAATTGATGTTCCAAATTTACTGAAGAGGTCGTTGTACAAGTTCCGTGAAATCTGTACCCAAATGTTTGTTGCCGGATTTCCAGCATTGATGTATTTCCATGTTACGCTGTCTGGGGGAGGAGAGCTTCCATCAAAACCGTGATAATAAGAAAGGACATAGCCACCAGACATGTATATGCAGACCTCGCCGGAACCATATCCATTTGCAGCGCTTGATCCCTTTCTTATCCAATAGGAAAATGGTCCAAGATTATATACAGCAACGCTCAAATTCTGGCGAAGTAACGCATCACAGATCTCCTGCCTAGGAGATGTCGTCTGAGTTAAGCCTGAATAACTTCCCATGTGTTTATAAGTCGAATCCTGAACCTTGGCGACGCTTCCCATCTGGCTGGAATAGATTGCGGTCCATGCGCCAGTTGATTCAAATCCGGGATTCTGAATCACATTCGCGCCTGCGGCTTGAGCTCTTGGGACAATTTGCGGCGCTGCGTTGAAGACAACAAAGAAAATGAAGATTGCAGTCACCAACTTCTTGCTAAGTTCGAACATCTCTCCATACTTCTCCTTTACCTTCGATGTGCAAGGTATCCCTGTGCACGATGAGCAATTCGTAGCTCACGGTTTTTATGACTTGTGGTATCTATTTCTAGGTTACGCGAGTAAGTTATAAGGAGGTTCAACTTCTTGCAGCGCGCGTTTTGTGATAGGCTTCTTACCAGTTTATGCAGGCTGGATATACGGGCAAATTGGACTTTGGCTCGCAAACGGTTTTCTCACATGGTACATTTGGAAAATCGCTAAGATAATCACAAAAATTCAGGTTAATAAAACAAACAAGCCAAATAACAACACCGGATCCAGCAACAGCCTAGAATAGCACTTCCCCTTCTTCTGTTCTGTCAATTCTATAAGCTTATATAGTATTTATTAACGAAAGAAAGCTAGGGTAGCTAGAATGGTGAGTGAAGGAAGAGGACGATTGTTTCGAAGGAAAGATGGCAAATACCTGATTTACCTACCAAAAGACTTTGCTGAAGACAGCATGTTTCCATTTAAAGGCGCCGACTCCATATTTGTGAAGGTAACCTTCAAACCCAGCGGAGATAAGAAACTGCTCATAGAACAATGGAAAGAACCAGAGCCAACACCAACCTAAAACCTTCCATTCCCTTTTTTTAACGTGCGTAAGGACAGAATAAGCGTAGCCCTAACCAAAGACATCACAAAGAAACTGGACGAAGCCAGCCAAAAAGCCCACAGATCACGCTCAGACTACATGCAAATTCTATTGGAAAAGCATTTCAACCCCACGCCCAAACCGACTGGAACAAGCGAGGTGAAATAGTGGGATTCCATTTTCAAGCTTCGCGACGAGGTGGGCAAATACTGTGGGAAATGTTAATAAGATGATAAAGATAGATGCATGAAGATAGCATTACGTTCAAGATCAGTCATGTTGCAGGAAACGTTTGACATGGAGTTAAAAAGGGATTTTTAGAATTGAGTCGTTGGATGTGTACATGTGCGTGTTGTCGGAATAGACCTGGCGGGCAGCGAGAAAAGAGAGACAGGATTCTGTGTTCTCGATGGTATGGATGCTTCTACCAGTATCGTTCACACTGACAAAGAAATAATCGACCGAATCGAAGAAGTGAAGCCAGACTTAATAGCGGTAGACGCTCCTCTGAGTCTACCTGAGGGAAGAAAATCCATAGAGGAGAGGACTGGAATTCATCTGAGAGAATGCGACAAAGAACTCTTGAGGAGAGGGATAAAGTTTTTTCCCGTCACTCTCGGCCCTATGAGGAGATTGACTGAACGAGGCATAAGACTGAAGAAGATACTCGAAAAAAGCGGTTTGAAGGTTATAGAAGTGTATCCCGGAGGCGCTCAGGACGTTTTGAAAATTCCGCGAAAGCAAAGGGGATTGG
>CAZADP010000072.1:0-6468 GCA_964483905.1 uncultured Candidatus Bathyarchaeia archaeon
CAAGCGAAAGCATAATGCCTAACGCAAAAAATATCGGTGCAGTTGCAAATTCATATAATTCCGGCTTAACTGCCGCTTTCCAAGTTATCTCTGATACAATCGGCAACCTTGCCCCTTGTATTCTCATAAACTCTGACACAATGTAAAGCATGGTCACAGCAAATATTAATGGAACAACAATGTGAATGCCTAAAAGATATTTCGAGGCTAAAGTCACGAGAAAACTGCCAATGTGAATTATCTCTCGAAATAGCTCTCCCCCTGAAAAAGCTGATCTAGAACGGTGCTTTGTATCTTCAATTATCGGTAAGATTTCTGTCAAATCTCCGGCTACGACAAAGTCTGACTTGATGCTTAGGAGAAAGTCTGGATTGTAACCAATTTTCTTCTTAGAGAAAGGAAACATTGGTAAATTGTTTCTGTCGTCTGCAACAATTATGCAATTATATGACGCTAAATCCTTGTCTCTCAACAATTCTTTTAGGACTAATCCCTTGCCATCTGCTTCAATGACATTGCCCTTTATTTCCCCCGTTAAGTGGCCATCGGCTACTTGCATCTCTAACCCGAAAGCATAATCTGCCCCTATTCTTTCTGCTAGATCCTTGACAAAAATCTCTGGAACCCCTGAACTTATCAAGGCTGTCTTGTAACCGTCTTTATTCAGTGCTGTGAAAACCGCTTTTACACCGGGTATTAGAGGCATCTTTCTAAAATGTTGCAGGAGTTCTTCGATTGTAAACCCCTTGAGGACTCTGAAAATTCGTTTGAGGGCGGATTGAAGAGATATCAAGCCAATTTCATAAAGAAGACCTAGAAAAACGATTTTCAAAAACTTCCAAGAACTCAACTTTCTTGCCACCTCAAAAAGAAGGTAACGTCTCTTGGGCAGTAAGACTCCCTCAACGTCAAAAATGACAAGATCTTTGCGCATGGGAGCTACTTGAGATTTAGAAGCTTCCAAAGCAAACTCATCCTGCACACTAAGATGTAAGGTTCGGTTTGAATAGTTTTCCACTGATAAATGCCTCAGCAACTTTTACACCATCAAAAGGATCTATGAAAAAGTATGCGATGACACATGTTCTAATATGATCGAGAAACTGGCCGAATTGAAATCCAAAGAATCTACAACTTTGTCGATTGGTCTAAGGGGGTAAGTAAACAAGCTTAAAAGTTCACATCTTTGACAATGTCTATTGGTGAAGGTTGTGAGTGCTAAGGTGAATTTCGAGATAAATGATTGGATATCATTCACTAAGTTTCCTCACGTCGAACCTATTGTGATTGTCACTTCAATCAGCAAAGAAGGAATTGCTGATGCAGCTGTTAAGACTTGGACTACGTTCATTAACTTGAAGCCTTCCATGATGGTTTTCAGTTGCAATAGACAACACCAAACTGCAAAGAATATCTTGGCAACTAAGGAGTTTGTGGTTAACATTCCATGTGAGGATATAGTTAAAGAAACACTTGCGACAGCTAAGCCATACCAACCGCAAATAAGCAAGATAGAAAGCGCAGGACTTACAGCGATTCCTTCAGTGAAAGTCAAGCCACCGCGCATTAAAGAGTGCAAGGCTCACGTTGAATGTGTCCTTCAATGGACGAAGCGATATGGAGACGAAATCATAATAGCTGCTGAAGTTGTTTCGGCGTCCGCAGACAAGGATGTAATGGAAGCTTCACCAGAAGAGAAATGCAACCTTTTAAAGCCGATATTGTGGGTAGGTGCTGAGAGGTACGCTGGAATCAAGCAATCCAGATCATTTCCTAAATAAGAGAACATATCGTACTTAGGGATACGGTTTTGGGCTCGCTAGGGTTTGTTAGCGACGAATATTATTCTCTGGCTCTTCTCATCATAGGCAGACTTGTCAAAATCGCCGTAGACAGCGTTAATTCTGAAACCGACTTCTTCTAACAACTCTTCCACGGCATTCTTAGACGATATTCGCGCCTCCCCATACTCATAATATCTATCTTTCAATCTTCCATTTTCATAGACATCAAAGAAGAGATTCACTGAAACAACATCTGTTCGAGGGTTTCGCCTAGAAAATATGGTTCTTACGACCTCTTTTTGTTTGTTGAGTTCTCTTCGATCGATCCACCATGAAGCTTCGGGCTTTTCCGGGGCAACTTGCGATATGTCAAATGATAAAATGCCTTTCTTGTCAAGTGCTTTGTGGGCGCTTGTTAAGCATTTTCTTTGATCTTCTTCTGTTATGCAATGTTCAAAAGTTGATGAAGCGATGTAGATGAAGGGGAAAGTTTCTCTAAGTTTGAAGTTGCGCATGTCTCCAATTTTAAGTGTTACGTATTTTCTGACAGAAGGTTTTTCTTTCTTAAGTTTTTGTCTGGCTACGTTAAGCATAAACTTGGAGTTGTCAATGCCCATTACTGTAACCTTCGCCTTGGCTAACTCTATTGCGACTCTGGCGGTTCCGACTCCGAGCTCGAGGGCTTTTCTTCCATGTTTGACAGCTAATTCCGTGTAAAACTTCAAGTCGTCTTTTGACCCGAATAAGTCGTAGTATTTTGATGCAGGTCCGTAATTCATTATAGACACCTGGAAATAGACTTTCAAATAGTCTGTAATATTTTCGGCTAGTGTTTTATGAAGGTTCGCATGAAGTGGCTATAAACTTATATGGTTTTAGAAAACTGCTGGTGGCAAGTATCTAGCTAGAATGTATGAGGCTTTGAAAATGGTGGTTGTTAGGCTTGCTTGTTTGTCTTGAAAGGCGGAAAACTTTTGGCACGACAATTGGTGCGGCTTCGGCAGTCTGTAGTGATGTTTTGAACGTTACAATATTCGGGTTAAGTCCTTCAGTTGTTTTATCTGTATGTCTGCATTTGCTTTTTCTTTTCCTCTTTTTATGAAGGCGGTTCTCATTCCAACTTCTTTGGCTCCTTGAATGTCTGCGGTTGGATCGTCTCCGATATGTAGGCAGCATTCGGCGCTTACGTTTAACTTCTTCAATGTGGTTAGGAATATTGTTGGGTGAGGTTTGGCGTACCCATGTTCATAGGATAATGTTATGACACCGAAGTATTTCTCGAACTCTTTTTTGGTTTTATTTGAGATGCGCCAGTGCGTGTTCGTTATTAAGCCGAGTATATAGCCCTTTTTTCGCAACGTTTTCAGAACTAAAAGAGCATCCGGGTACCAGATTGCTCTTTGAGTAGCCAATACTTCGTCAATAGACCTAGTCACTATTGACCGAAGCTTAAGCGACTTGTAGCCTTGTGATTTCAAGACATCTATGATGATATTGTCTAACAGTGACTCGCGCAAAGTTTCTTTCACATTTTTCCTATAAGCCTTATCAGCATTGACATATCGGCTCAGGAAATCTTTCAATTCAACTTTGACCCCGTATTTCTTCAGATTTCTGAAAATAGGATAAACAATGTTTCTTTTGTCTACGTTGTAACGCAAAGTATTGAAATCATCAAAAGTGACCGCACGAATGTTTGGCAGGAAAGGATACATCTTGACCAATACCTATATTGAAGAATCGTTCTAGACTAATTAACATCCGTTATGTTGGGCTACCCTTTTTGTATGTTCCAAGCAAATTGATCATCGTTAGCGCGATATGCGACCAAGAAGCGCGCGTGTTCTAGCAAAAGACAGGGCAGTTCATTACATTATGGGACTAGGCTTGTACTAGTCAGTTTTGGCAACTAGGTCGACGATTCGATTGACTTGGTCATTTAGTGGTTCAGGCAATCCCATTATTCCAACGTCCATGAAACCTCGAATAATTAGGGAAACCGCCTGCTCTCGACTAAGCCTTCTTGTCATTAGGTACAAGATTTCCTTCTCTGAAATCTTGCCGACTGCAGCTTCATGTGTTATCTCAGTTCCGTTTTTCCTAGCTATGAGTTCAGGGATTGAGTGGATGAATGATTCATCGTCTAGCAGAAGTCCCCTACATTCTAGATGTCCCTTGCAGCTTGGACTGTTACCTTCAACCATGCCCCTAACGAAGATTTTGGAACCTTCACGCGAAATGGCTCGGCTGACCATTTCCACTTTACTTCCTATTCCGTTGAGGACTGCCTTTGAACCAATGTCGAGAAGCGAATTCCTGTTGCCGTAGAGAATGCTGTTGAAACTGACTTTTGAGTTTTCACCATTGCAAAAGGCGACTGGATACATTTGCACATCGCGCACTGGTCTTAAGCAAATATAGTTTGACACAAATGTTCCATTATCCATGACAAGTGCAGCGCTTCTGGGTCTTACCATGGTCTGTTCGCTCCAGTTATGAACCATGGTGAAGTTGAGCATAGCATTCTTTTTTATGTAAAATTCTGATATTCCAATGTGCGAAGATTTCTCCACTGCAGAATGCTGAACGCAACTGCTTATGATGTGAGCTTTTGATCCTTCCTCAGCCATAATAATGTTGTGTATCCGCTGTTCCAAATTCTGCTCTGTTATCATCAAACAGGATTGCAGAGGAAACATGACCTCAGCGTTTGGTAGTATCCTCATGAAGTACCCGCCGCTGAAATCTTCCGCAACCCTTTTTGTAAACTCGTCCTTCTCTCTTTCGACCAATTTCCACCGATATTCCTTAAGCCACGGATACTTGTTTAGAGCTGCCTTGGTGTCCATGAGCTCGATTTTCCCTTTGAAGAGGTCGTTGACCTTCGAGTAAATGGTTGATTGGTCAATGTGATAAAATGTGGCTGAACGGTCCTTTTCACTTGGGGTCATACCTGCCCTGAAAGCTTCTTCAAGGATCTTGTGTGGCACTTTTGTCAATTCATTTTCTGTGGTCAGGTTACCATGCCTCAATGATTCTGTCTTGGCAGTTCACGCAGGCTTCGTATCCTCTCTTTTTTAAGTCCTCATAAATGCTCTTAGGGTCTGCAAAACAGTGAACCTTGCCTCCAAGCAAAATGCAGGCACGTTTGGCCTTAATGTAATCCAAGATGTCACCTTTGTGGGTTATTATCAGAGCTGAGCTGCCAGTGTTTTCAATGTATCTTTCGATTTCGTTGGCGATTAGCTTTAGACTCTCGACATCCACTCCAGAATCTGGTTCGTCGAGGAGCAGAAGCCTCGGCTTCAGAAATATCATCTGAAGAACCTCGGCCCTTTTTCTCTCTCCACCAGAGAAGCCTACATTAACGTCCCTGTCCAAGAACCCAGTCAGCCTGAATGACTCTATCAGTCTTTTCTCTTCTTCGCAGAATCCATATAGCATGTCTTTGCCTAAACACAGCTTCAATAAATCCGCTAGTTTGACTCCTCTAATCTCCGGTGGGCTTTGAAAACCGACAAAAATGCCAAGCCGGGATCGTTCATCTACACTCTTTCTCGTAATGTCTTTTCCCATAAACAAGATCTCTCCAGATTCTATTTCGTAAGGTAAGGTTCCCATGATAGCGTTGATGAGAGTCGTCTTTCCAGAGCCGTTTGGCCCAAATAGGATATAGCTCTCCCCTGATTTCAGACCTAGGCGGACATCACTAAGAATGACTTTGCTTTCGATCTTAACTCTTAGATTCTTGACTTCTAGCAAATACATCCTTGTACCTTGTCCAAGAATTTGGCTGAAGCAATTAAATAAACGTTTTCAGGTTGATTAACAACGAGCCGCAAAAAACATTGGAACATTTGTCAAATTTGATGAAACCTCACATGCAATACTTCAATTGGAACGGCAATTATCAACTTGACCAATGGGCATGCTATTTTGTATTTTTTGTTTTTTGGCTGGTATCGATAGAAAGTAAATGTCCAAATCTTTCGTTTCTAGCTGATTCCGCGCGTGCACTAAACGCTATCCCATTTGAGAATTAAGACTTCTCCATGGTAGCTGTCCACTCTGCCTCTATGTTGTCTTCAAGCTGCATTGCTCCTTTAACTGACAATACTGCAGGGATTCCGGCGCGCTAGCTCTTGCGAAAAGCGGAATCCAGCTGGTATCTGAATAGAGTATCATGAGCGCTAAACATTTCATTTTTTCTTTATCGGTAGTTGTATTTCTGTGAGGAGTTCGCTTTCTGGAACCTTCGCTGGATCATTTAGGTAGATTTCCATGGGACACCCTAATGGTGTATATCCTTTTTCACGGGCATATTCGAAGAGGGCGGCATATGCAGATCCTACTTCGCGGTATGGTCCTTTGTGCATTATGGAGAGAACCTCCTGTGAAAGGACTTCCTTGATTTTTATGTTGCCCTCTGGCTTCGCTTCACCTTTGAAAGGAAACCCTACCTCACTTCTCAATTTGTGTGCTTGCACCTCTTCTGGGTTGTCATAGAACCATCCGAACGGTGGACCAGTGATTTTCAGTTGTTTTTGCTGCAACCATTTTGCAATTTCTCCGTATAGTCTGCCAACCTCACTGTAAGGCCCAACGTGACTTACGACAGCAACCCTCATAGGTTCAGTTTTCTTCAACCTAACTTCCATAGAAACGGCATCTCCTAATCGTTACA
>CAZADP010000073.1:0-6432 GCA_964483905.1 uncultured Candidatus Bathyarchaeia archaeon
TGGGTTCTGCCCAAAATAACCTTGAAAAGCGGATAATGCGGCATCTTCGAAAAGCGAAGAGGAGAATTTGGCACATCGACTACTTGCTTGAAAATGAGTTTGCAAGTGTTGCGCGTGTGTTTTATAAAAAGGCGAAGAGACCAGAAGAGTGTAAGATTGCTAGAAAACTGAGCAAGATGAGTATCCCTGTTGTAGATTTTGGGTGTTCTGACTGCGGTTGTGTAAGTCATTTGTTTATGGTGAACGGTTCAGATGAGTCGAGAAGTTCTATGGCTTTTTTAGAGCGAACTTTGCGGGCGCAGGGCATGCATAATCTTGGAATGGTGTACAGTAATGCTTCAATCGCTCTTTCGTCTTCCAATCCAAACCAGTTAATTGCCCGCAGATAACATTTCGAATATATCTTTGAAGTCAAAGGATAGCTTGAAAGGAACGTCCTATTTACTGTTCTTTTGCTATCCTAACCAACTTACTTGGTAAGGCTGTTTTTAATAAGCTTTGGACTGCCAAGTCGTCTACAGTCTCTAAAGCGTAGATTGGCTTCTTCCTTGCATAAGCGTAACCGATGTCAAGGAGCGTACTCTTTCCAATGTATCCTCCTTTGTTTACAACATAAATGATGTTGCATTCATCGATCTTTCTGAAACATCGTATTGTGGATTCATAGGCGTCTTTCACTAGAGTTTCTCTTGGTTGGCCGTGGCTTGATAGTAAGAGTTTTGAGGGATCGGTTGGGTCTCTGTGTTTCGATGGTTGAGGTACAAAGCAGCGTATACCTTCCATTGCGAGGTTTTTCTGTATTTCTAGCATATCTGCATAAAATTTGAAACTGCCAATGAGGTAGACGGTCTTCACGTCTGGCACCTGAGCTATCTTGTTTCTTTTCGGGTTTTTAAGAAATAAATCTATGGATGGTTTGACTGAGGCCATTTTGGTATATTGCCTTTTAGTGTCTGAAAGCAAATGGGAATGTTTTGACGAGCGCTATTGTACGTGTTCTGTTGTACTATGGTTGCAACTATTCCTGTGGAATTAGGTATAACTATACTTTAAGGGGTCTAACTTCATTTTTATAGTCTGGACAGTGCTTTAACGGTTGATAGCTAAGGCGCGTGCGCTGTGTTTAGAAGCAATAGAGCCCTTTTGGTAGAATGCCCAACATTCTGCCTTGTTTTTTGTTCATCTTTCGTAGAAAGAAAGTTGTGAATTGATATTTAGAAACAAATAATTGTTTCTCGACACAAAGGTTTAATTTTGCTTTATCTCAACTTAATTACAAGGGTTGGTCCAGTTGAGGGAACCCTTTGTCGAGTTTGTTAAAACTGAGTTGAAGTCCGGCGCATTATTAATTACATGTGGGCTTCCGGGAACGTGGAAAACGGAGACTTCAGAGGAAATCTCAAAGATTAAGGGATATCCGGTTCTTCGGAGCGATTTGATTCGGCTGGAGGTTCTTAAGAATGAAGACGTTTTTGACGAGAAAGTTGCGTCCGATATGAGTAAACGTGTGTCTGTGTATGACGAGATGTTTCGTCGGGCAGAGGATCTTGCACAGAAGGGTAAAGGCATGATATTGGATGCTACTTTTGTTACCCAGGATCTACGAAGACGTGCCGCTGCGATTGCTGCAAAGTATAACATGCCTTTTGTCATACTTCAAACCCACTGCTCTGAGGAAGTGGCAATTGCGAGGATTTTGAGGAGAACTAGAGATAATTATGAGTCAAACGCCTTGACTAGGGAAGCTTATCTCAACAATAAGAAGAAGTTTGAACCTGTTGACTTGGATGACTTGAAAAAGAGGTATCCGCAACTCGAAATCATGCACTTAACAGTCGACACAGAGTACGATCCTCCTGAGCATTGGTACATGATCGGGATGGAAAAAAGGTAAATGGACCCCGTTTTGTCATGATAATTGATTTGCATATTCATTCAAAAAGTTGTTCTGACGGAAGCTTGACTGTTGAAGAAATTGCTAAGGAAGCCAAGGTCAGAAATATTGGGTTAATGTCGATTACGGACCACGACGCTATTGGCTGTCAAGAGAAAGCCATGGCTTTGGCAGGGAAAAGCGGAATCTGTTACATTTCTGGAGTTGAATTGAATGTAACCTTTTCGCACCCCAGCTGTTATGAGGGTAAATCAATATCGTTAGATTTTTTGGGTTACCAGTTTGACTTGAAGAATGAGGAGTTAAAGGACAAACTTCAACAAATGGCGGAATATCGAGAGGAAAGGGCTGCAAAGATCTTGGATAAGATTAATGTAGAGTTTAAAAAGGAAGGGATCGAAAAGTTAACGAGAAACGATTTGAGGGAGATTCAGGCTTCCGTTGATGGGGTCCTCGGGAGGCCTCACATAGCAGACTATCTAGTAAGTAAGGGAATTGTTAGAACCAGACAAGAAGCTTTTGATAAGTATCTTGTGAAATGCGATGTTCCCAAGTATCCTCTTTATCCTGAAGAGGCGTCGAGGCTTGTGAGAAATGCCGGAGGAATAGTAGTCTTAGCCCATCCAAATGATCCTCACGGGACCTCCCTTGTAAATTTGACCAAATCGCTGCACGAACAGACAGAAATAATCGAAGGATCATTTCTGAGACACATTGACGGTGTAGAATGTTGGCATTCCAGAAATGACACCCCAACAACGAATCATTACATAAAGTTCGCAAGAGAGCATGGACTAATCATGACTGGCGGAAGCGATTGCCACCAAAAACCGATCCTTATGGGAACAGTGAAAGTCCCTGAATATGTAGCCGAACAATTCAACTTCAGGTGAGCCTTTTCGATTAAAGAATCTTCCCGTAGATAGAGGCCAGTTTGAAGTATGACTTTGCTTCTTTAATTGCGGCACTCTTTTCTTCGCCACCTACGTTGGGGTCTTTGAGTTTGAAACTGGTGACTTTTCCGCGCACGTAGGCTCGGTAGCATTTGTAGAAAGGGAGAAGCGTCATCAATTCTTGGTCTCCAGAATATTTAACATATCTTTCGATGAAGAAGTTAGATAGATCGGTTCGTTCTTTGAAGTCTAAATCCATGGCTAAGAAAGCAATGTCGGAGGCAACGTCAGAATACCTAAATCTTTCGTTGAATTCTATCGCGTCGAAAATGTAGATTCGGTCTGTAACGAAGATGTTGCCCGAATGGATGTCTCCGTGACAATCTCTGACTCGGCCCTCCGCCATCCTTTTCCCAAAAAAGGGTGCGTTTCTCTTCATGAAATCGTCGATTCTTTCACGGATTAGTTTGAAATCCTCCATGGTTATGGTTTTGCCGACAAATTCCTGAGTCTGCTCGAAATTTTCCTTCCAATTGGTTTCTATTATCGCCAAAGAACCGAACTCGTTGATCCTCCTATTCGTTTCGGCCTTTGAATGGAATTCTGCGATGATCTTGGCTATTCTGTCAATAATTTTACTATCCACTTTGTTCTCTTCAAGGAGCTTGTTCATCATCTTTTCTTGAGGCATTCTCGTCATCTTCACAGCATATTCAACAGTTTCTCCTTCGCCTTTTATCTTGATAACGTTTGATCTGTTGATTGGAACAACCTCGAGGTACATGTCTCCGCAAAGCCTTTTGTTGAGCTCTAACTCTTTTTCACAGAAGAAACGTCTCTTTTCCAAGGTTGTGAAGTCTAGAAATCCAAGGTCTACAGCCTTCTTCACCTTGTAAACGAAGTTTCTGGTAAGAAAGACGAAGGATATGTGGGTCTGGGTCAGTTCAATTTGACCTGGTTCTTCGTCATAAGCCTCAGGCTTCATTAGAGCTTGCACAACTTGCTTCTGAACCGACATCTATTGAATCTGCTTCCTTTAAGGCGTTATGCAACCTTTCTGTTGCGGATAAAACTTCAATGAGCCATATAGGTATATCCCTATGATGAACCCCTAAACCTCGAAGTACTGGACCCTGAAGTAACAATAGACACCACCCAACATACACCAAAGCAAGCAACACAGATGATTTTCTAAGAACTGCTCCGGGAGAGTTGCTAAAGCCCTGGAGACTCCAACATATACCGGCTCTTTCTTCGTCAATTTTAAATAATTTGGAGATACATTCCTCTTCTTTCTTAGTGATTTGTGAGAACTATGCCGGAACTACCAGAAATAACGGTAATTGCCAAACAAATGGACGAAGAAATTAAGGGAAAGCAAATCGCAGATATTGAAGCAAAGCAACCAAAAAACCTAAACATGCCCATCTCAGAGTTCGTGAGGACGGCAAAAGGCAAAATCATCAGTGACGTTTCAAGCGGAGGAAAATGGATATTCATAAAGTTAGATCCTGCATACTTCATGCTTATAAACCTCGGAATGGGTGCAGAACTACTCTATTTCACTCCAGACCAAAAACTTCCAGAAAAACATCACTTCAAGCTAATATTCTCTGATAAGACGGGCTTCACTATAAATTTCTCGTGGTTCGGATACATCCACCTAGTCTCTGAAAAGGATTTGAACAAGCATAGACTAACAGCGCATCTTGGCATTTCACCGTTACACAAAAAGTTCACATTGGATCACTTCAGAAAACTTTTGGTCAGTAAAAAGACTGGAGTAAAGAGTTTTCTACTTGATCAGAAAAACATAGCAGGCATCGGAAATGTTTACGTGCAAGACATTCTATTTAAGGCCAAGTTGCATCCCAACCGCAAAATCTCAACTCTGTGTGAGAAAGAGATAAACGACCTCTACAATGCCATCCCGAGTACACTCAACTACAGCATTCGATTAGGCGGTTTGTCCTACGAAAAAGACTTCTACGGACAAAAAGGCAAGCTTACCATAAACGAGTTCCTCGTAGGCTATAAACAAGGAAAACCATGCCCCATATGCAAAACAACAATAGAAAAAGTCAAAACTGGAAGCACATCTTCGTACATATGCCCAAGATGCCAAACGCTAAAGTAGTCTTGGATATAACCAACTAAACACTTGAAGGATGATTCAAAGGAATTTGAAACTAGGCTTAAAAATCACTAACATTATAGTTCTAAGCGAAAACTAAGGGGTATACTGCCTGGGATTCGAATGGAGTTTGGCATAGTTCTTCATGTTACCGCCACTTATGCCAGTTGGGACACTTTCTCAACCATAGCACAGGAAGCTGAACAGTTAGGATATGATTCAGTATGGGTTTCTGACCATCTTATCTCCCCTGAAGGTCGTCGTTATGGGCTAGAGGCGTGGACGGTTTTATCTGCTTTGGCTTCGGTAACGCATAAAATCAAGTTAGGGACCTATGTCCTTTGCAATCAGTTTCGCCATCCGTCACTGGTCGCTAAGATGGCTTCGACACTAGACAACATTTCTAAGGGAAGGCTTGAGTTGGGTATCGGTGCTGGTTGGTTTAAGGCTGAACATATGGAGTTTGGGTTCAATTGGGACAGGCATTCAGCAAGAGTTGAACGGCTAAAAGAATCTGCAAAAGTAATAAAGAAGCTTTGGACGGAAGATGGGGTGTGTTTTGATGGGAAATACTTTCAACTTAAGAATGCAACTGTAGAGCCAAAACCCCTTCAGAAACCTCATCCCACTTTGTGGATTGGTGGGAACTCTAACGCCATCAGAAGGGTTGTTGCTGAAATGGCTGATGGGTGGATACCCGTTCTACCGACGCCAAACCAATTGGCAAGTGACGTGGTGGAGATTAAGGAAAAAATGAAACGCTTAGGGAGAGACCCTCACAAGTTAAGAGTGGCTTATGGAGGAAGCGGTTGCGCCTTAATAGCAGAAAATGAAGAATTGGTCAAAAAGTTAGCTGAACCGTTGGTTCGTTCCATGGGCAAGCCTATGGAAAAGCTGGCGTGTCTTATCGGAACTCCGGATCAATGCCTCGAAAGAATAGAACAGTACCGTAAGGCTGGCGCACAAAAAATTGTAGCTGGGTTCTACGATTTTCCATCCCTTGACGGCATGAGGCTCCTTGCAAAATCGGTAATTCCACATTTTAGATAATTGAAAAGGAAACTAGAAGGCGACGTTTTTCAGAGGATTTTTTAGTTAATGCTGCTCCTCTTTAAACTTTTTGATATAATCTAAAACGACGCGGGTCTGCTTTTTTGAAATATGTTCTGATCCAAGAAGGGACTCAACTAGTTCTGAAATCTTCGCTAAGGCGTGAACTTTATAGCCTAGCCTTTCAAGGTTTTCTCTGCCGCCCTGCTCTCTGTCCACTACAACCATCACGTTTCTAACATTGGCCCCAAGATCTTCCAGAGGCTTTATTCCTTCGAGTTTAGACAACCCTTCACTGACAACATCGTCAAAAAACAGTATGTGCTCACCTTTGGCAACATCCGCTCCGGCAATTCTACCAGTCACGCCGTAAGCTTTCTCGTCTTTTCTGACTACGATGCAGGGCAGACTCAACTGGCATGCAATGCTCGGCAGGATCAACGCGCCTTTCAGCTCAATTG
>CAZADP010000074.1:0-6398 GCA_964483905.1 uncultured Candidatus Bathyarchaeia archaeon
AAGCTCAGACAATCATGGATGCCCAAAAAGCCAGAGGCTTAGAACTCGAGCGTGGGAGCTTTCTGAAGAGGATTAGAAACTACATTCCTATTCTCATACCCTTAATCGTTAGTGCAATCCGTCGAAGTCTCGAACTAGCGGAAGCAATGGAGTCTCGTGCGTGGGGGGCAACCAAAAACCGTACAAACCTCTACGTGCTCAAAATGCACAAAGGCGACTTCGTTTTGGTAGCCATAACCTTTAGCGTACTTGCGGCAGCAATTTACATTCGTCTATTCATCAGGATTCCATCATTGAATGAGCTTTTTGGAAGCTTGTTTTAAACCGCAAGACTTTTAATATGGGCGCTTGTGTAATGGGTTTTCGGAGCTCGAAAAAGTTGAAATGGCTGAAGGCTGCAGCTGATGAAATCGTCGCAGGCATTAAGAGTTCTATTGAAGAGCTTAACATGAAAGAAGTTGAACGATTAATCGAACTTTTGCTTGGAGCCAAAGACAAAAAGATTTTCATCGTAGGCATGGGAAGAAGCGGATTCGTCGCTAGAGCCTTTGCTTTACGCTTAATGAACCTAGGCTTTGATGTCTATTTCCTAGGCGAAACAATTACGCCAGCGGCAGAAAAAGGCGATCTACTAATTGCTATTTCGGGCACTGGTGCAACAAAAATGGTTTTGACTGCAAGCGCAGCCGCCAAAGAGATTGGCGCGACGGTCATTGCCGTCACATCCTTCCCAGAATCCCCACTGGGGCGAATGACTGATCATATCATAACAATAAAGGGAAGGACAAAGACAGGTTGGCCTAGGGAAGAAGATTATCTAGCTAGGCAAATCATTGGTGAGCGCGAACCCTTAACTCCACTTGGAAGCGTTTTTGAGAACAATTGCATGGTGTTTTTGGATAGTCTGGTTGTAGAGTTGATGCATCGGTTAGGACGTACTGAAGAGGATTTAAAGCGTAGGCATGCCACAATAGAGTAGGAAAGGTTCGGAGTGTGTAAGACATACGCGCTAAATGGAAAAAAAAGCGCATGCGACGACAAAAGAAGAAACGACAGAAAAGACGGTCAAGATACAAGTGAACCTAGTTTTTAACGATTTTTCTTGCATTTTTCCGCTCTAAGTTTCCGGGCTAGTTCTTCATCTTTGAGGATTGATTTTTCTCTATATCCACAATTTCTGCCTTCCGAGGTGGACCATGACCATGCTAGACAAAGAGCCCAAAAAGTGTTACCCTAACCGCATCTTGGACAAAACTTCGCACATCGTGTTATCTCTTTGCGTCTGGGTTTAGCTTCTTTTGCTTTGTCTTGGTATGGACGAGAATTTTTGATTTACCTTTTCTCGGTCTCTTGAGCGACTTTTTTAGGAAGTTTATGTTTTTGAACTAGTTCAGCGTCCTTTGTCTTCATCTCTGCATTTGAGCCGAACCCTAAGTGAGGGGTTGGGCGTTTTGCTTCAGTTGGGGTTGATTGGTATTAAGCATAGTAAAGATTATGCGTGCATATAACTTATTAAGACTCGCGACACACTATATCATGAACACTCACTATACACGCTAAATGAAGGAGGACGATTCCAACGGTTGGGAAGAAGACACCAAAGACTTCCAAAGCGCCATTGGAAACAGAACTAAGCATAATAATGCAAGAAGAAGTCAAAAAGACAGCAGTCTTCCGAGAAGTCTATCCAATACAGGAGCCCTATGTCTATGCAGCAATAATCAAAGACCCAGAAACTCAAAAGACTCTTTATGAAGTCATAGAGCCCACACTTCAGAAAGAAGAGGAGGAGCAACTTCAAGAAATAAGAACCTTCTTAATGGAAGAAGTAGATGTAAACTTAAAAGAAATAGAGACCAAAGAGAAAGCAGAAAGTTATCTAAAAGAGAAAACAAAGGAAATAGTCAAAAGATATCGCATAAAAATCCCGCCTGAAGCAGTCGACAAACTCACATACTACATAATAAGGGACTTTGTAGGCTACGGAAAAATAGACTCTCTTATGAAGGATCATTCAATCGAGGATATATCCGCAGACGGAGTGAACATACCAATCTACGTTTGGCACAGGCTGCACGAATCACTACCCACAAACATAATATTCCATGATGAAGCAGAACTAGATTCCTTCATAATTCGCCTTGCATATTTAGCTGGAAAAAACATTTCTATAGCATCTCCAATCTTAGATTCATCGCTTCCTGATGGTAGCCGAATACAGTTAACTTATGGAAATGAGGTTACGAAAAGAGGTTCAACGTTCACTATTAGACGCTTTAGAGTCGATCCACTCACGATCTCAGACTTAATTGCGTTTAACACGATTTCCTCAGAAATCGCTGCATACCTGTGGTATATCATAGAGAACAGAGCCTCAGTAATAGTGGCTGGCGGTGTGGCTGCTGGAAAAACAACCATGTTGAACTGCCTATCAATGTTCATAAAGCCTGAAATGAAAATAGTAAGTGTAGAAGACACACAGGAGCTTAATCTTCCGCATGAAAACTGGATACCATCAGTTGTGAGATTAGGTTTTGGTCATGAAGACAAAAGGAGCGGCACAATAACTCTTTTTGACTTGTTGAAGGCGGCTGTTAGACAGAGACCGGACTACATTATTGTGGGCGAGGTGCGTGGAGAAGAAGCCTACACACTGTTTCAAGCGATGGCAACAGGCCACTTGGGAATGAGCACAATACATGCAGAATCAGTTGAGGCCGTTACAAACCGTCTGGAATCCGAACCAATGAACATTCCGAAACCGCTCATAGCAATGACAGACGTCATAATGGTTATGGCGAGAACAGAAATCGAAGGAAAACCGGCAAGAAGAACGAACACAACAACAGAAGTTGTAGAACTCGATCAAAAGACAAAGAACGTATTAACTGAAGAGATTTTTCGCTGGAACCCGAAAGGAGACAAGTTTGTCTTTTCCGGGCACAGCACCATTCTGGAAAGGCATGCAAAGAAGTTAGGTGGTACTGAAGAAGATATCAAACGCGAATTACAACGTAGGAAGATTGTTTTGGAATGGATGGTGCATAAAGGCATTAGACGTTATACTGATGTAGCAAACGTGATTCGGGAGTATTATGCTAATCCGAACCGTGTTCTCCAGAAAGCCAGAGTGGGACTGAAATGAAAAACGGCAGATCATATGAAAAAATCAAAAAATTATATAATCGTTTTAAATCAGAAATACGATATAAGAAGCTTAAACTTGCGCTTAAAAAACCTCATTCCATAGCTTACCAGCTTATTGGAGAAAAAACAGGACGTGTTTTGCCAATTTTCAAGGATTTGGGTTCAAGCTTACGAAGGTCAGGGTTGAAGGTAAACTTTAAAGCTTATGTTAGCTTCACAGTCTTGGGCACAATTTTAGTCTCGTTTGTTGCATTGGTTTTTGTCCCATCACTGCTGATATTTGCTTTTAACTTGCCGCTTCTACCCGCAATTTTGTTTGGCGTTGGCGGAAGCTTGTTCACTTTTGCATTCTCTATGATTGGATTTTATGTTTACCCTGTTTACCGCGCGGACGAGCTTAGAAGAGCGTTGGACGATGAGTTGCCTTTCACCACAGGGTACATGACGATTCTCACCAGTGCTGGTGTTTCTCCAGAAAAGATTTTTAGCTCGCTCTCGAACCTTAGCGTACCATTAGCTGTCTCTCTAGAAGCTAAAAATGTTATTACGGATGTGAATCTCTTTGGATTGGACATAATTTCCGCCTTGGAGGAAGCATCGAAACGAACTCCTTCTGAGAAATTCCGTGAAATGCTGGAAGGGTTTATTTCGACAATACACTCAGGCAGCGATTTGACTTCTTACCTCCGCGAAAAATCTAGACAATACATGAAGCTAAAGAGAATAAGTCTACGAAAGTTTTCAGATACATTGTCAATCTTATCGGAGTTCTACGTAGCTTTGCTTGTTACAGGTCCTCTACTTCTCATCATAATGCTTGCGGTCATGGCAATGCTTGGTGGAGGCAGTTTAGGCGTGTTGAGCCCAAACCTTTTGTTGAACATGCTTACTTACCTTGGAATTCCATTGGGCTCAATCATTTTCCTGATAATTCTAGATGCCGTCTCACCTAAGTGGTAATGGAAATGCCGAAAATACAAACGAGTGCGAAAAGAATCGCTTTGTTTGCTTCCGCTTCGTTAGGCGTCTCCATAATTTTGTTTGCCTGCATTATGTTTTGGGGAACCAGAACGTTTGACGAACTTGTTTTTTTCGCCGTGGTATTCGCTACGTTTCCTCCGGCGGTCTTGAACTACATGGATTATAAGTGGAGAAAAGCTATTGACGGACACTTACCCGACCTTTTCAGGAGCATAGTTCAGGCCCAAGAGACAGGCATGACCCTTCCTCAAGCTTTGGAGGAAGCATCCGAGAGAAATTATGGTCCGCTTACAGCCGAATTGAGAAAAATGACAGCGCGAATCTCATGGGGGATGACTTTTGAAGATGCACTCTTAGGTCTCGGAAGGCATGTTAACACAGTCCTTATGCAGAGGACAGTGCCGCTGATAATCGAGGCTAGCCGCTCTGGGGGGCGTGTTGAAAAGGTTTTTGACCCCATGGGCAGATTCATACAGACAACACTCTTGCTAGATAAGGAACGCCGAACCCAGACAAGGCCATACATTGCAATAATCTATGTGGCCTTTTCAGTTTTCTTATTCACTATTATACTGCTTTTCAAATCTTTTTTCGTAAGCATAGAAGGTCTGTCAACGCTTGGAACGGCAGCCATGTCGCCTGAAGAGATACAACGGATATTCTTCCACATGACAACGATACAAGCGTTTTTTGGAGGACTTGTCGCAGGAAAAATGGGAGAAGGAACAATAAATGCTGGGCTGAAGCACAGTCTAATCCTGATGCTTTGCGGCTATATCGCCCTAAAACTTTTTTTATGAGGTGAAAATGCGTGGCGAAGACGCCTATGAGAGTTTTTCGTGATAAACGGGGTATAACTCCGGTTTTAAGCAACCTTTTGCTTACAGTTGTAGCCGTAGCTGCCATGGCAATTGCAACAACTGCAACATACGTCATAACAACCAATCTGCGGGAAAACATGAGCGAACGCATTGTAATAGAGGATTTATGGTTTATTGACTCAAACAACGACATAAACGTCTACCTCCACAACATAGGAAAGGTTGCCCTTCGCATTTCTGCAGTCTACATCAACGGCACTAGGCACCCATTTGCTCCAATTCCATTCGTGTTGGAAATAGGTGAGCATGGCGGGCTTAACGTTTCATGCCCTTACGTCTCTGGAAACATATACCATGTGGACATCGTTACAACGAGGGGGACTCATGTTGCGGACTATTACAAAGCATTTTAGGCGTCTTAGGCACGAAAAGCGAGGGGTTAGTAATGTGATAGTTGTCATGCTTAGCTTAGTCCTAATTGTAGTCGTAGTTTCAAACGTGGTACTCTGGAGCTATCAGATGAACCAGTTTGACTGGGAAAAAATGCAAGAGAAAATTGAGATCTCCAATGTTGAAAGTGTAAAGCGTTCATGGTGGTTTACTAACGAAAAGGAGTACATTGTTAACGTTGGCAGTTATCTTAACGGAACGTACACGGATACGTGGGTTGCTGACAATATTTATGAAACGTTTAGGGAAGAATCGTCGCCACTGTTCTATAATCCTTCTGGATACACTCTAGGTGAATCCACAAAGTATGTTTCCGGCACCGCTCGAGATCTGGTGACAGATAATGGAGCATACATGGTTTTTAGAAGCTACTCCTCCGTATTCTCTGCCCAAACTGTATATGCTCATCGTGAAAGCACCATAATCGCTGGCACATCATACTATCAGGTGAAACTCAATAATGCAGACGCCTTTGGGATCAATCTTGAGGCGCTTGCCTCAACAACCGGGCGTAAGCTATTGGGGAGATTTATATATCCATTAACCGGAATAACCGAAATTCCGGCAAATACATGGACGTTATATTATCGTGCATACAAGACTGGTCCCTTGACAGTTGCCCATTGCGATGTTGATATTGTTATAAGAAAATCGGATGGAAACATTAGAACTTCAATTGCAACTGATGTAGCAAATTCTGTTAGTCTTGACACTTCATGGAGCACGGTTTCATCAACATACTCATGGAGCCACTACGTAATTGCGGATGAAACCGATTTCCTTGAAGTAGACTACTATGCACATGTAACAAACGGTCAGGCCAACAAGCATGTGTATCTACGAACAGATGATTCCAGTTTGCCAGTGGACGATCAGACAAGGCTTGTTGGCATTATGCTCCCAAGCACGTACGCTGTTGAAGTTGAACTAGCGGGTTCTAGCAGTATACAAGATTGGCAAAGTCTAACGTGGACATTCGATAGTGCTTTCACGATAGGC
>CAZADP010000075.1:0-6395 GCA_964483905.1 uncultured Candidatus Bathyarchaeia archaeon
ACTACACCTGAAACTCGCATGCCGGACTTGTATTTCGGAATGCTCCAAGTGTAATTATCTACTCTTTCAAGTGGAACTTTTTCTGAAGGACGACGACCCTCTCCCTCTTCCAATTTTTCACCTACTACGCAAGAGAGAAATTTTGCCAAATATAAATTATTTTGGCGTTCACACCAAAATAGCCCTATGCGGGAACGTTTCCGAATTTTTCCACAAATTGAATTACACCTTGTGTGCTCTCGTTAAACACAGTTACGCTTAGGATTGGATGAGCTTTTATGTATTCTGCGGCTTTTTGCAGGGCTCTGTCGTTTTGCAATATCTTTCTGCTTATTGATTCTGAGCTTTCTTTGTTTTCTATTCCTTTTTTTGCGATTTTTGCCCAGAGGATAAGCTGCTGTCTATAGGTTTTGAGCCTTTCTGGAGCGTTATGTGCCTTACCAAAATGACTGTAGTATAATGCTTTAGGTTTTAGTCTGATTAGCTTGTCTAGGGAAGCTAATGCAATGTCTAAACGGAAGGGTTCAGGTGTCGTCGGCACGATCACATCAAATTGGTTCAGGTAAACGCCAGCGGCATCCCCTGGGAAAATTCCGTTACTCAACATCTCGTAGTAGCTTAAGTGATGGGAGGCATGTCCAAGAGTCTCAATGGCTTTTAGGGTGACGTTATTTCCAATGTCAAAGGTCATGCTATCGCTTGCCGCAATGATTCTTTTTTCAGGAATGGGTTCGGGTTTGCCGTACATTTCTGCTATTTCCCCTAGAACGGCCTTTGATTGTTGCCAGAGTTTGTCGGGATTTGCGAGGTGAGGTGCTCCCCTTTGGTGAACAATGACTTTGGCTCTAGGCAGGCTCTTCAGTAACGTCCCGACGCCGCCGCCATGGTCTAGATGAATGTGTGAAATGGCAACGTAAGCTACGTCTTCTGGCTCTACATCCAATTTCTCTAAGCCAGAGAGCAAATTTGGAACAGACGAAGTCGGACCTGTTTCGACGATTGCTATTTCTTTTCCTCTTAAAACGTAGCTGGCGATGAAGTTATTAATTCCAGCAGTTTCAACATCGATTAAGGAAATGTGTTCCTTAATTTTTGTTATGTGCATTTTAGTCACATCATGGTTAGGATTGAATCTTAAAGTCATCATAAAATGCTTTAAACGTTCTTATAGCGAATGCTTTAAGCTGCCTTGCTAACCTTTAATTGTGAACCTTGATGCTTCTGAGAATAATCCGAGATTTAACATCTGAGGAAGTTGAAGATAGGATTAATAGGTTTGAGAGAGAGTTCAGCATGGATTTTGAAAGGTTTGAGGAGCTTTTTTTTGAGCAAAAGTTGGATGCCAAGTTTGTGGGGGCCTATTTTGAATGGGCGGAGCTTGTGGATACGTATAAGGGGTACATTGAAGGTGGGCAACTTGACTACACTGTTGAGGAGGTCAAAGATTTCCAACCAGAGCAAGTTGCTTTACTAACGCCCAGAAGGGTTGAGTTGTTGTTTCAGATTGCTGCTTTAAGGGTGGAGTCGATTAATGATTTGGCTCAAAAAGTGAGGCGAAACGTGAAAAATGTATATGGGGACTTGCAGGTATTGAGCAAATTTGGCTTCGTCAAATTGAATAAGCGTAGGGGTAGAGCATTTGTACCAGAAACTCTTCTGAAGGAGCTAACGTTTCTGATACGTTGAAGAATGTTGAAAATGATTGCAATTTATCGTATTTTCATAGTTCTAATTAGCTTATGTAGTTCAGAAACACTCCGTAGCATAGTGTACACAACTCGTGGAACAATAGGGTACACTATGCGCTCAGTCAAAGGGGCTTCAGGAATGGTGTTTTAAGAGATGTTTCGCTCACCTTGTTTCTTTCTTTATGAAAGATGTGTTGAGAGAAAGAAACCTAAGTTGTGTTAGATGAGTTAATAGTATGCCGCGCAGCAATATTTAATTATCAATCAGCGATCTTCTTACGAAAATAACACAAAACTGTCAAGCTAAGGAGACTGAAATTTAATGAATCTTCTCATTTTTGGCGCTCCGGGTTCTGGTAAAGGTACTTACGCTTCGCGATTGCAGTCCAAGCTCGGCGTAGATGTAATCGCTACAGGCGACGTTTTTCGGGAGATAATCAAAGAAAACACAGAATTGGGCAAGAAGGTGAAAGGCTATGTAGAGAAAGGCTTGCTTGTTCCAGATGAAGTGACAATAGAAGTTTTAAAGCAACGCCTAACAAGAACAACTAGTAGTAAAGGTTTCATCTTAGATGGCTATCCACGCACTATTGAGCAGGCTAAGGCTTTAGAAAAAGTTGTCAAAATAGACGCGATAATTCAGCTGATAGTGCCCGATTGGATAATTATCGAGCGCTTGTCCACTCGGAGAATTTGCAAAAACTGTGGCGAAGTCTACAACATACGCTACCTCAAGCCGAAAGAGGACATGATATGCGACAAATGTGGTGGACCCTTATATCAACGTTCAGACGACACTCCGAAGGTTGTAAAAAACCGAATCGAAGTTTACGAGCGCCAAACTCAGCCGGTCCTAGAATATTACAAGGAAAAAAAGCTCCCTTTCATAAAGTCCAAATGCGAAAAGCTTGACATACCGCCCGAGGTGGCAGTGGAGGAAATTCTGAAGGGCCTAAAGAAATTAAGGAAATAAGCTAATTTAGAGCCGCTTAAACGCAGCAATTTATTAAATAAAAGAGTTCGAAATGCTAACTGAAAGTTACTCATATGTCAAGGATGAATTTTAGCGTGACTTTTTTTGATTCTTTAATTATTTCCATTCGATGGTAGGTGACAGCCTTCACGCCGACCTTTTGCGCATGTTTGTTGGGGTCAAACCTTTCTCCCCAAATTTTTGCACTCAGCCTAAAACCCTCTGAAGTTTTGGGCATGTCTAAGATTTTAAATTTGGAATAAAGCATTTCTTTGATTTCAGACTTTACAAGCAGAGCCTCTAGCCAGCTGTAAAGAAGAGCGTACTCATCTTCAGCTTCAGCTTCAACATAATCTTCGATTTCTGGGCTTACCCCTTCCACTTCTGTCATGACTTCAAACATGGCAAGAGCCGCGTTTTCGAAGGCTTCTGCTAAATCTTTTCCATAAGCAGCAATGTAAGCATCTGCCGTGTGCTCCAGAAATTCGAAGTCTTTTTCGTTCATAGCTTCAGCCATTTAAAGATAAAATCTTCTAATTTTAAAATTGTTTTGTTCCATCAGATCAAAAGCCATGATGTCTTATTGTGGGGGAGATTCTATTATGTATCTTGAGAGTTTATTTTTCATTTTGTAAGCAAAGATTTGAATAACGAACATGGTTAGAGCAAGTAAGAAAACTGGCAGTAGATAAGCTACGAAAATTCCACTTGATGCGCCAGCTTCAAGTAGCAGACCAGTAAACTGAGCCAAAACCCAAAATATTGAAGACCAGATGTAAGGTAACGCCGCAGCAGATGCGATGAAAAGTATTGCGAGTCCAAGGTAATAGTTGCTTATTCTTGGTGTAGCATTTTTCAATATTTTAAAAACTTTTATGTCACCGACTCCCAAGTCGGTTTCCCTTTGAATTGCCTTAATAAAAGCTTTAGAGTTCTGGTAAACATCTGACGCGTCTTCAAATGTTATGAGGTTTAAACAGATGATTAATATGATAAAGCTCAACATAAACCCTGACTCGAAGATTTTCGCTACAATCAAAGCAACTCCTAAAGAAATAAGGGCTACGAGTATGGGTAAGAAGGTTAAAAAGTTGTGAATGATTTTCTTCTGTTCAGAATATGGGTTGAAGATAACAAAATTTTTGCTAAATATGTTGGCGGACAAATTCTTTGGGAGACCATTCAGTTCATGGGATTTCAAGCGGAAAAGGATGGTTATAATCAAGGCTAAACAGCCCATTACAAACAGGGTTATGGAGGAGTTGAAAAGATAAGCTTCTTCCAAATGTCCACCTTGTTCCATCCACGAAACTGAAAGGCTTATTTAAATGCTTGTTAATTTCTAAGACTACATTGAATCTTGAAGGGGTCAAAATAGTTTTTTGACTCCTGTTTTCTTCATAAACTCGTTGCGAAAGGAAACTTAGCGTTCACTAAGTTCCGCTAGAATTTCAACAACACTTCTTACAAAATTGACGCATCTTTTTTCGAAAACTCTGGCCGTCCGAGCCTCTTTCACTTCTTGGGGATTGGTGAGGTCATATCCAATAAGTTCTCGACATAAAACATTGCCGTGTTGCATGCCGAATTTCTTGTATAGCCTATGTGCGAGCTCATAGGCTTTCAAACGTTTTTCTTGCGAGGGTTCGTTGGTTCCATATTTGATTCCGAGAGCCATAACACCGCCGGTTAAGGCTCCACAAATAGAACCACATCTCCCTATTCCTCCGCCAAAAGCTGTAGCGATTCTCAGAATCAATTCGCTCTTGCCTTTCCAGTGTTCAAACATCGTCAATAAAACACTTTGAGCACAGTTATAGCCCTGGAGGAAATGCTTTGCCGCCTTTTCACAAAGTATATTCTTCTGATGCATTTTTATAAGCATCTTCTTTAGGAGGCTTCGATCGGTCAATCTCGGATAATCTTGTTACAAGTATTTGGGGATTTTTTGAATGACAGCAAGCGTCAGCTTTATGGCCTTGTCCGCATCTGCTAGGCTAATTAAGGACGCTGGGCTGTGAACGTACCTTGTCGGCACGGATATGACGCCACTGGGCACTCCTTCCCTTGTTAAGGATATGCGTGCCGCGTCGGTTGTTCCGGGCAAACCTGTCTCAAGCTGGTATGGGATTTTGCTTTCTTCGGCAGCGTCAACCAAGAGCCGCAATACCTTTGGATGAGTAATCAACCCGGAATCCGCAACTGTTAACGATGGTCCCTTCCTCAATTTTATTGGTGCCTCAAATTCCTTTACTCCTAGCGTATCACCTGCTATGGTTACGTCGAGCGCGATGGCAATGTCTGGATATATGCCGAAAGCTGCTGTTGTGGCTCCCCTTAGGCCGACTTCTTCTTGGACAGTTCCTACGGCATACAGTGTGCATTCTGTTTTTCCTAAGCGCCTTATTGTGTCAATCATGAGTGCGCATCCGACACGGTCATCGAAAGCCTTGCCTATTACGATGTTTCTTCCAATTTTCGCGAATTTTATGTCGAAGCCAACTGGGTCTCCGATTCTTATTCCCATTTTCTTGGTTTCTTCTTGGTTTTCTGCTCCAATATCAATGAAGAGTTCGTCGTAAGTGATGATTTTTTTGCGTTCTTCTTCTTTTTGTATGTGCGGAGGCTTTGAACCAATTATTCCGTGAAGAGGTCCCTTTTCTGTATATATGATGACTTTTTGGGCTAATAGAATGCGGTCGTCTATTCCGCCTATCTTGGTGAACTGTAGGAAGCCTTCCTTCGAGATTGTTTTTACTAGCAGGCCTATTTCATCCATGTGCGCTGCAAGCATGACTTTAGGCGAGTCTTTTTTTCCTTTTTTTATTCCTATGACATTCCCGAGTTTGTCTTCTTTGACTTCATCCACATGGGGCTTCAAGAATTTCTTCATTAGAGTTCTGATTTCTTCCTCTCTCCCGGCGATGCCGCAAGCGTTTGAAAGCATTTCTAAGGTTTCGGTAAAAACCATCATAGATTCCTCTTGGAGAGTCATTAGGAATTATAAAGCTTTATATTAAACAATTGTGGTATAGAAGGCGAATTCAATATGGATCATGATATTTCTCATTCTGCGGGCGGAGAGGTAATTATTGGGCAAAGCTTCTAGAAAGTTCTCCGAGAAGCTTAGGGTCCACGTTCATGTTACGAAGACAAGCGGTGTGACCAGAAAATATTTCGTAGTTAACGTGACTTCCCGAGCTATGCTTGGTTTCAGGTATAATTTCAGGTTGTTGGATATCCAAAAACCATCAAAGGTGATTCATAGGCTTGTCCTTTGAAATTCAGGAATTACGCGATATCATAAGAGTGATTGCGCTTTTGAGCCTCAGCAAAGGGAGCCTTACAGAAAGATCTATGCTTAAACGTCGGATAGACAAGTACTGTGCAGGCTACGTTTGTGTGGAAATGAAGGATATTGAAGAGGCTTTGAGGGAAATGAGGGATGAGGGTTTGATCATAGATGAGTATGGAAAGGTCAAACTGACAGAGAGGGGACTTCACTTGGGACAGGAGTGGCGTAAATTACTCTTAAAAAGGGAGCCGATAATGGAGATTGTCGCGGGCTTGACAGATGGCTCAATCACTGGGCTTGTTGTGGTTCTTTCCGCCTTCTTGGCTGGCTTAGCCATTAAAACGGCTGCATTCGCAGCTATTTTGAGCCTTTCGGCTGTTGCGCTAACAAACTTTTCCAGTTTTCTTATGGGTGGAAAAACTGAGGATATTGCGGATTT
>CAZADP010000076.1:0-6370 GCA_964483905.1 uncultured Candidatus Bathyarchaeia archaeon
ATTATCTCTTAGTTCCCTCAGTTTCTCGGTGATCCTCGCTCTTATCGATTTTTCAATTTTCTCTAGTGCCTTAGCGGCTTTTGGATGCAGAAGCACGTCAAAAGCCACTACCATTCCTCGAGAGGAATGAGAGCCTCAGGATGTTTCTTTGCTTCTTCGCTACGCTTCACCAGCATCTTGAAGAATTTACGCGTTTTTTCCCGTTCCTCGTAGATGCTTATTATGGTTTTTATGGCGTCGCTTCGGCTCTTGAACCGTCCCTCAGCTACCCATTTGTCTATTTCCTCAAGAGTCTTTTCAGGCAATCTAAGCTGAACCTGAGTCAACGAGTCACCGTAAACAATACTGTTTACACAACACTTAAACCTTTGCCCGAAAACGGTCAAACCACACCAAAGCCCTGTCTAAGGATTACGGCAAAGAGAGATTTTCGAGTTTGCCAAAAGTCAAAAAATAGTAAGTTACCCATAATTCCGCAAGTGATTTACAAGCGCGCGCTTAACTGGCGCCTTTCTGACTTCTTTGCTTCAACAGATCTTCCATGTACTCACTAATTCTCTTGTCAACTATACCATGGATTTGTTCGGTGATTTTACCATTTGTCAACATTTCCAGAACCTTATTCTTTAGCGCAATGAGTTCCTCTTCGCACTTGCGAGGATTCGTTCTCCGTGTTGAAAAGATCTTTTGAGCTTCTTTCAACAACAAGTTCGTTACGCTTCTCCTTCTGCGAGTCCTGACTCCTGCAAATCCGATGGTGATGGTGCTGATTGCCAAACCAGCAATCGTTGCGACGGCACTGATTATTCCAGGTTCGCTCAAGGTTTCCCACCAAGGCTTAACTCGCACATAGTGAGCGATTACTTCGCAAGCCTTGTCAATCACGAGCGTTATTGTATCAACGCCACGGTCCCAGTTCGCTCCTTCAGCAGTCCAATGGTCAAATGCGTATCCATCTATTCTTTGGCCGATGCATGTTACCAGCGTACCGCTATCTAACCACGGCCCTGACGGAGAGCTGATCGGCAAGGGATTTAGTCCCGTGGGTTCTGTGCGAACCGTCAATATGTATTGGGTTTTCCAATTCCAAGTTATGTTTGAAGGCCTGCTTATCGTGAAGGTTGTAGATTGTGTTGTTCCAAATTGAGGAACACTTCCAGTTCCATTCCATCCCACGCAAGCGTATCGAGTCACTCCAGTTTGTTCCAGTACGGGTGAGTTGACCGACGCGTAAATCAAGCTTCCATTTTCAAACCATCCGGTCGTAGGCACGGGTGAACCATGTGGAGAAGTGACAGTCAGATAGTATTCGTGTCTCCAAACAGCTGTTTGGTTTATTGGGCCATAAATAGTGATGGAAAATGGATTGTTTCCATGAGTGTAGCTGCCATTACCTGTCCCTGTCCATCCAAGCCAGATGTACCGTTCGCTTCCTTGATCGACAGCAATTTCTGGTGGGCTTGCTGAGATCTCGATGATCGAGCCTGCATCATACCACTGTTCTCCCACAGGAGGGTTTGTCGTGCCAAAGTTTGCGTCCATCATCAACCGATATTGAGTTGTGTACTCGGCTCTCAACGTCAATGTCTGGTTTACATAGAGAAGTCTCGGATTCGACGACTCTTTGTCATCCCATTGCGTGAAGATCTTACGCGAACCCGGGGAATCCAGAAAAGCAGGAGTGACTTTCAAAACATGAGAACCGGGTGAAAGAAATACTTGGATTTTTCCATCAGCATCGGGCACAAGCGATTTGCCGTCAACCTCTATTGGACTCTCAGGGATGGGTGTTTGGATGATCAAAGCAAACTTCAAAGTTAATGGTAGCCAATCACCGCCCTTTTCAATGTATCCATCTGAATCGTAGGGTAAGCTTGTGTCGCCTAAGCCGTCGCCGTCCAAGTCGTCACCCGTATAGTCACTCCAGTAATTTCCTCCAAGATAGGGACCGCCCAATATGTTTTTGCCAAGCCTCTTTGTAACATTCCAATCGTTGCGAGGGTTTTCAACGAAGTTGACGCTCTTGGCATTCACGGAGTTTGAGAAACAGTTGTCGTAAATTAGGTTATCAGATGAGAAACTGACATCAATGCCAACTCCTGAGTTTCCTGTTACATTGTTCCCCGAGATAGTATTGTCTTCCGAAAGGAAGAGATTTATCCCAATCTTGTTTCCTGTGATGTTGTTTCCGGAGATGGAACTGTTGCAAGAAAGATCAAGGGAAATTCCATCTCCGTTTCCTGTTATGTCGTTTCCTGAGACAGATACACTAGAGCCTAAAGAGCTGATTCCGCCACGGGTGTTTCTCGAGATGAGATTTTCTGAAATGGAACTGTTGTAAGAAAAACCCAGCATTATGCCATGTTCATTTCCCACCAAATTGTTTGCCGAAATCCTGGTATAGTTTGCGTATGATAAGACCACTGCACTATGGTTTAATGCTCCCGTTATCGTGAACCCTGTTAAGTTAACATAGTTGGCGCTAACTCCAAACACAGGTTGTGACGTGTTCGCCGCGACGACAATAGTATTGGAGGGCCCAGCTCCTTGGATGTTTACCGACTTCCAGACAACAACGTTTTCTGTATATGTTCCAGCCCAGACACGAATTGTATCGCCGCCAGTGGCCCACTTTATCGCTTCTTGAATCATAGTATATGTGGCGCCTGAGCCAGCTGGACCCACAGTCAGCAATCCATTGCCCGCACATGTCAATGTCCTGCACGCGCTAAATCCATATGAACACGCTCTAATTGTTCCCATCGCTTCAACTAGTGAGATATCGAAGAACAAGACCAAAAAGCACACTGTCAACAGAACAAACAACCGTACAGAAGTCACCCTTCTCATCTCTCAGCTTACACCCGCCTAAATTACCTAGTTTCTGGCCCTGAAATAACAATTTCGGTGGCGCCCAGTACCCCACAATTCTCAAAGTTTTTACAGCTGCTACTAATTAATTATATAAGATAAGAAGGCAGAAAAAGGCTTAACCAGCCACGTTTATGGAAGAATTTTGAATACCTCTACAATGAAATGAAGAAAAGATAGCAACGATAGTAGTCCCCTTCTTCTGTTCTGCCAATTTTATTAGCTTATATGGTATTTATTAACGAAAGAAAGTGAGGGTAGCTGGAATGGTGAGTGAAGGAAGAGGGCGATTGTTTAGGAGGAAAGATAGCAAATACCTGATTTGAACTGTCTTATGAAAGTTAGAACGTGCGTTTGATTTTAGGGGTATGTATGATATTGAAGCTTTTTCTGTTGGGGGCTAGGCAGAAGGCGGAGGGAGCGGCGGTTGCGGCAGCTGCGCCTGCAGAGCACACAAGTTCGTGTCGTGTAAAATTCGGGCGAAAAGAATTTCTGAGGTTAGTGGAAATCGCCAAGCCGAGGATTCTATTAGATTGAGAGAATACGCTTCTCTGCTTTTGACGGCTTTGCAATGTATGCTTTTCAGTGCAAAGACAGCGACTTCAAACAAAAAGTATTGCGCGCAATTGAATTCTCAAACCAAGCATGGAGTGAGTAAGGCGCGTAACCAAAAAGGTGTTTTGATGGGAAGAGTCAGCGTAGAAACTGACTTTACCTAACTTTTCAATTTTTGCAGGAATTGCATTCTGTGGCTGCAGTATTGAAGAAATTCTGGATTTTGGAGATAGGAGTAAGAATTTTTCGCGGGCGCTTAATTAAGATAGTAAAACAGTCTATCTAGTATTTTTATACAATGTCCATAGGATAGATTACAGAGTTCTTCATCGCATTCGAAAGTTTCATAGCTTACCTTCGCAATCTTGATCGACCCTTTGACTAGGGTACTGATATCCATGGTTGCCTCAAAGAATACTGAGGAATATGAACTCTTATCGAGCAAAAGGTCGCACATGTATTTGAGTTCGGTATTTACACCTAAATTATCTGCCTTTTTGAAAAATACAAAAATAGGAACGTGAGTCCATTCTTTGATGAGTATTTGACTTTTTATTGTGAAATGTTCGTCGACGTCATCACTGTATTTTACGTCATTTGGGAAATCTTTTGCTAGTTTAGTCATTTGTAATTTTCTTTTAATGAGACAATGACGTGGTCTTTCAAGCCTTTTCAGTGCAACATTTGGTCTGTAGGGACCTAGAATTAGAATCCGTAGTTTCTCTTTGTTTCGCTCGTAACTGGTGAGAGACGTGAAAGTCTCCTCCTCTCAGCGTATTATTCAATTCTAATAGAAGATTGTTCCTTAATCTTTAAATAGCATTAATAAAGTTTATTAATACTAGGTATAAAATGAGTTATACCTAGCTGGAAAGATTATGAAAAAATATAAGAAATATACGGAGGAAATACCAGAAGAAACCAGATTGATTGTTGCATCTCTAGATAATCCGATAAGAGAGGCGATCCTTGTGTTGCTAAACAAAAATGCTGAGTTATCGTTTTCCAGTATCAAGAAAGAGCTTGGACTTGATAAGCTCACCTTAAACTATCATTTGAAAAATCTGTACTCTGCTGCTCTTATTGACCATTATTTTAGACATGAATTCGGAAATCAAGAGTATTCATATTATTCCATGACTAGCCTTGGAAGAAGGGTTCTTAAAAATCTAACTAAGGTCCTGATCCCCCCCTGTTCCATTCCAGAAAATAGAAGGAGAAACCTCGACCAGAAAATATGAATTAATATCAAGTGTTGCTTACACTTGCTGGCCCTTCTATTGGGAGATAAAGGTTATGAATGATCTGCGGTATCCGTGACTCAATATTTGTTCTCAACTGATCACAAAATTGAAGTTTTGCGTCAGTTTACTCTACTGGAAGAAAATTGGCCACATAGTCTCTTCTGCGAAGCGAAAGGCTGGGCGAAAATTTGGTATGGCGGAAACGAAGTAATGTACACAAAGTAACACTGCTTCGCGTTACCATCTCTGATTGTTTTACTCCATCAATGTTTGCTTATTATATCTGTGGTTTTTCGGGAGTATAAGGGGGGATCAGACTTCGAAGCGATCGATGTTGGCTAAGGTTTGTGGTAATTGGATTGCATTATTTGGGGATTAGGGGGTCTGTGAAGGGTTTCCGGATAATGCTTTATGAGCCTCTATTTGTTGGTTTGGGGATTGATGATGGTAGTAAAGGCTGTGTGCCCAGGGGATTATGATGCCTCTAAAGGGGGCGTCGCCCAAGAATCTAATTAACGGCGCGCGGCACCTGATTTCGTATTTCTTGTTTTATGAGAACCGCTAGCAGGTTTTGGCATATCTTCCTTTATAGCTTCACTCAAAGCTGCACGTGTAACGCATAACCGCGGAGTGGGTTCAGTAATGTATTTAAATTACGGCAGCATTACGTTTAAACTGAGGTAGAAATATGAAAAGGATGGCTATGGAGACCGTGCAGATCAGGTTGACCGAGGATTTGATGAGGATGGTTGATAGGTTGGTGGAGCGGGGCATCTACAGCAGCAGAAGTGAGGCTGTTAGGGACGCTGTTAGGAAGCTTGTCGTAGAGAGCGAGATAGGAAGCCTTGCTGAAAAGAGAACTCAAAAGACAAGCGTAGACTTGGTTAAAGAAATTAGAGGGAAAATCTGGAGGGAGTGCTTGGAAGAAGCTGGCGGAGACAGGAAAAGGGCGCTTGAAATCCTTGAGCGAAGAATGGAAGGTTCAGAGTAACTCCTCTGGTTCGGCAACCCGAACATAGCCTTTGAGTTTATTTGCTAATTCCCGATCTCTCGAAACAAGTACCGCGTTGATTCTTTTACAAACGGCGGCATTCCTCGCATCAAAACCGTCTTCGATTCCCTTGTCATCCATTAACCTTGATGCTTCAACCCTGTCCTCTTTCGTGATTTTCACGATTTCATCAACTATAATTTTGACTGCTTCAACCTTCTCCAGCATCTTCTGCTCATCTACTCCAGACTCGCTCAGAATTTTCTTGATCTCAACGATAACACTTCTTGATGTAAGAGACTGAAAATTTCCGAGCTTTTTGAGAAACTCTGTTGAGAAGCGCCATAGTTCCTTCCCGGTCTTCGGATCCACCTCTCTGAACCAGACATTCAAGAAAACATTGGTATCAATAAAGACCCTCATCTTCTCACTTTCGAAATAAAACATTTTATGCGCCAAGAACTCTAAAGCGTTTCTAGGGAAAACTCCGAACGCGCGCGCTGATAGTTGAGGTCGCTGAAGTTTCCTTTGTGACTAGTAAAGAAGCAACGGTTATATACAATTGTTGAAATTGGTTAGCTTCTTTCGAGTTTAAAGCTTAGGGCGTGCGTTCTCTCTTCTACTTGTTGATTTTCCTTAACCATTCTGGGGCTCTAAAATCTTTGACGATGATCCAACGGCCTCGTTCCCAGTCAGGATACGGTTTGAT
>CAZADP010000077.1:0-6345 GCA_964483905.1 uncultured Candidatus Bathyarchaeia archaeon
AGGATTGGAAGAAGAACAATAATTATACTGGCAACCATAGTCGCCAGTATCATTTCCGGGTTATATCCATACGCCTCAAGTTTTATTCAGTTTTTACTGCTTGGGCTACTGTGGAACGCTTTCCTAGCCGTCGCAACAACGGTCACCCCCGCATTGGCTATGGACATAGCTGGAACAGTGACTGTAGGAAAACGCTTTGGAAGGTATAGAATATCCGGATCAATAGGGTGGATCACAAGCACAGCAACAAGCGGGCTAATCGCTGAAAGTGTCGGAATCAAAACCATATTTTACTTGGCGGCCATTTTGTATTTGCTGTCCGCCATTTTTGTTAGAATTTCGGTAAGGGATCAGCCAGCGATAAAAAATGAAACTGGCAGAAATAGAAACTTGCGCCAATTAATCAGAAATAAGAATTTCGTAATCCTTCTCTCAACCATTTTTATGGCTAATACTTCAGCAACTACCTTTCTATCTTTCCTTTCATTGTACATGAGCAATCTCGGCGGTTCCGACACAATCATTGGCTGGGCCTTCTCCATTGCAGCAATAACAGAAGTTCCTTGCATGATATACTTAGGAGCGCTCTCAGATAAAATTGGAAGAAAACCCATGATTATTGCCGCCCTTTTTGTTTACCCGCTCAGGCTGTTTCTCTACACGGTCGTGAGCCACCCCTATCTAATCTTACCAATACAACTCTTACATGGGCTCACATTCGGCGTATTATATGTAGCCTCGGTAGCATTTGTATCAGATATAGCGTCAGAAAGTCGAGGAACCGCCTTAGGGTTGTACAATACCGCCTCCTATGGTGGATCAGCAGCTGGATCGGCAATTGCAGGAGTCATTTCAGATGGCCATGGTCTGATCAACATGTACCGATTTATGACTGTGTTTTCGTTCATCCCGGCCTTGCTCTTCACATTCATAGCCAAGGAAACCCTAAGGAATCACTAGCAAGGCTATATCCTTGTCGAGAGCCAGATGGATAAAATCTTTGCCAATATCTATGGCTGGGAATCAAAATCATTTTCCAGTGTCAGTAGCAATGCGCTTCAAGAATAGGTTAGTTCCTCTTTACAAGGCAAGGCCGTTATCCCCCTCGTTTTGTTACTAAAAATTCTGACACCACTGTTTCTTACGTTGCAAATCCTTTAAGCTTCTCCGATTCTGCACCATATCCTTTTTATCAGTAGAACGCAGAGAAACATTGATGTCACATGATCAGGTTTGGGAGTTTTGTTCCTCAGGGTTTCCTTCGCGACCTGGCCGGATGTGTTTCTGGAAGAGAGTTTGAGGCTATCGGAAATGTTGCGCTTCGATGTGAAGCACTGGGCTTTGATTCGATATGGGTGTACGATCATTTTATAACCTTTCCAGCAACGAGTGGGGCTTGTTTTGAGAGTTGGACTACCTTAAGTGCACTGGCTACATTGACTAAGAATCTTGGCTTAGGACAGCTCGTCACGTGCAATTCATATAGATATCCATCAGTCTTGGCGAAGATGGGTGCAACTCTAGATGTCGTAAGTAACGGCAGATTGAATTTTGGGATAGGCGCTGGCTGGTACAAGCTTGAATACGATGCTTATGGCATACATTACCCCAAGGATTCTGTCAGAATAGATCAACTGCGAGAAGCTGTTCAGATAATCAAGAAGATGTGGACAGAGGACGAGCCGAGCTTTCATGGTCAATACTACACGATAGAAAAGGCGATCAACAACCCAAAACCGGTTCAAAAGCCTCATCCTCCAATCCTGATCGGCGGCCAAGGGAAGAAACTCACGCTTAGAGTAGTGGCTGAGTTGGCTGATAGATGCAATTTTGGCGGGCCAATCACCCCTCAGCGCTATAAGGAGCTGCTAGAAGTTCTAGACGAGCACTGTAAAAGGGTGGGGAGAAAAATAGACCAGATTGAGAAGACACTCATCGTCGACTATACGGTGATCGCAAAGAATAGAACTGCGCTTAAAGAGAAAATCAGGAAATTCAAACCCAACGGAGTGTCAAAAACTCAATTCATAGAAGGAAACCTTGTGGGGACACCCGAAGAGATCATAAGTAGGATAGCAGAGTTCATTCATGTTGGAGTCACATACATTATGATGCGATTCCCAGACATGATGAAAAACGAACCATTCCAGTTGTTCTCTGATAAAGTTATGCCAGCTTTTCGATGATCTACTTTGATGCCATTCATATTAGCGCAGCTATTATTCTACCTGCAAAAATCGCGCGTTCAAGAGTGCCAAGCGTGTCAACTACTTCGGTTAGAATTCTGGGCACATTGTTTTCACAAAGTCAACGCAGTCAATTCTTGAGGCAATATCATCGGTGCGTTCATAATGCGCGCGATAGAAGGTCGGGAGGTTGCAGGTTCGAGCCCTTCCCCGAGATAAGATTCGGAACAATCCATTAAAGGATTTCTAAACCAGAAAACTGATACGGTAAAATCTATAAGAACGAAGCCATTGAGTTATGCAAGTTTATGAGGGAAATTCATGGAGGAGTTGAAGGATTATTGTGAACTTGGGAAGAACCTGACTGAAACCCTTAAGCTCCAATACTTCCCCTTGGCAATAAAGCTCGTGAAAAGCGAGAAGGAATTTCCAGATGGGACTAGGAGACCAAGCTTTCTGAACATGAGAATAACCATGTGTCAAGGCTTCGCAATGTCAAGGAGAATAGGTTGGACCGTTGGACTAACAGCTGAAGACATGAAGTGCATCCCAAACCTCATAGCCTACGGCTTCGCCGAGCTTGAAGACCAAAACGCCTTCATAGAAGCTTTTCGAGCTATGGGCTATTATGAAACGGATGAATTAACCATGAAGGCTGTTTCGACCATGCCACACTTGGAACCCGTAAAATACAATGGTATGGTTGTGTCCCCGCTAGGATGGACCAAGATAATACCAGACCTACTTCTAATCTACTGCAACTCGGCCCAAGCCATGAGGCTGATTCAAGCCACAGTCTACAAAACCGGAGAAAGAATCACAACTCCAATCTCAGGCTTAGCCGCAAGCTGTGTAGAAGGAGTTCTAGGAACATTCCTAACAAAAAAGCCTGGCTTAGTCGTACCTGGAGCAGGAGACAGAGCCTTCGGGACAACACAAGATCACGAATTAGTATTCACAACCCCAAAGGAAATGATAACAGACACAATAGGAGCCCTAAAAAAGGCAGGATACGAGAAAGGAATAAGATACCCAATACCTACAAGCATAGCAGAACCCCAAGCAATACCAGAAGCTTGGACAATACTGAACGGCAAGCTAAAACGAAAAATCCTTTAATAAAACATCAATCAAAAAATAAAAAAGAGGGCCGGTAGCTCAGCTTGGCTGGAGCGTTCGGCTGATAAAAACGCAGAAACCGAAAGGTCGCCGGTTCAAATCCGGCCCGGCCCACTGATTTCACAAATCTTATAAGGCATAAGCAAAGAAAAAGCTTGTTAGGCGATAGTTTTGGTCAAAGATGACGAAATATTAGAAGAGCTTAGGCGTATTCGAACACTTTTAGAACCCAAGCCAGCACTGCCACCGGCTCCACCGCCGAAGGGCTTGTGGGCTGAGTTCATGGACTTTCTATCAAAATACAAGGTCGTCGGCCTTGCTGTGGCATTCATTATGGGTGTTTACCTAGGCGCTCTAGTACAGGCACTAGTAAAAGACCTAATAATGCCAATAATAGGACTTGCATTACCTGGTCTTGGCAACTTGGCCACCTTCAGAATCGGTATTCCGCCGACAACGTTTGACAGTGAAGGGAAACCGCCAGCGGACTATGTTGGCCAAATATTTGGTGTTGGAGACTTCATAGTGGCCTTGATAACCTTCATAATAGTAGCTTTCGTCATCTTCATTCTAGTGAAGATTACCAAGAAATGGGGCATAGAATAAACCAAGTAGCTTCAAACTTTAAACCTCTTATCTTTCTACACCTATTCAAAGATTAAAAACCGAATTTGCAAAGAGGATGTTTATGTGCTCTTCGTTCTCTTAATGACAATGTAGATAGCTACCGCACCAATAATAAATCCGCCTACTGCTCCAACCACAAAACCGAAGTTTATACCAGACTGGTAGCCAGCTTGACGACTTTGCTCGGTAGCCATCTCAACGTTGTTCGTCGTGATAGATATTTGTTCTTCCGCTTGGTTTCCCGCTTGGTCCGTGGCAATTAGGCGTATTGCGTGGATTCCGTCGCCAACCTTATTGGTATCCCATTGATGAGAAGCTTGCCCAGTGACATCGAAGGCTGCTTGATCTACGTACAGAAAGATTTTGTGCAGATTTTGGTCCTGAGCCGAGAATTGAATGGCTGCGACGCCGGATAATTTTGTTTGGTTTGCTGGACTTGTAATGTGCACTATTGGTTGAGTATTGTCTACGATTATTGATGTGGACGTTTCAGCTTCGTTTCCGAGCAAATCTGTAGCCGAAAGCCTGAGCACGTGCGGTCCATCTGTCATATTTTTCGTGTCCAACTGAACCGAGTCTAATCCTGTTGCATTAAAAGGTGTGCGGTCATCGACGATCAACGAAACATTAAGAAGATGTTCATCCCAAGCTGAAAAACGTAGCTCACTTGTTCCTTTAACAATTGTCTGGTTTTCTGGGCTGCTAACAAGCACAGTTGGGCTAGTGTTGTCTGATATTATTATGATTTGGCTCTGTGACCCATGGAAAGCTTTGTCATACACTTTTAGCAGTAGAGTGTATACTCCGTCCGGATAGTTAGTCGTGTTCCAAGCGTGGGTATGTGTTCCGCCTGAGACCCATTCGGCTAGCATGGTATCGTTGCCATAGAGTTCCATTCTGTCGAGATTTGTATCCTGTCCAGTAACTTCAATGAGAACCGTGGCTGTATGGTAGGTGTTGTTTAATGGCGCGTTTATCAAGGCGATAGGTTGCGTGTTATCCACAGTCAATGTTACGCTTGACTTTGCCGCGTTCCCAGCCTTGTCGGTTGCAGTGACATCGATGGTGTATTGACCATCAAAAAGTTCTGTTGATGAAACGTTTAAAGTATAATGGCCGGTTACTTTGTCAAAAATCATTTCAGAGGAGACTGTTCCGACAGTGAAGTTTACATTTTGGATTCCGCTCGAATCCTCGGCGTAGGCTTCGATGGCGATGCTCCCAGCGACTATCGATTTGTTTTGTGGTGATAGTACGTTGAGCTTAGGTGTAGAGTTGTCCACGGAAAGGTTGATTATTCCATAAGCTGGTGAATCTGGAAACTCCTGTGCAGCGAACGCTACGACAACAACATAAGTGCCCTCTGGTGTATCTTCTGGAACGTCAATTTTAACCTCGAATGTGGCTGATTCTTCAGCGTCCAATTGCGGCAATTCATCCGGTGCGACGTGCACTTGAAATATAGAGAATCCAAACATTACCAAATCTGTAAGCTGCCTTCCAGTTGTTATTGTGAAGTTTTGCGAGACAGTTTGTCCCGGCTTGGCTTTAAGGCTCACGGAACCCCTTGGTGAAAGTTTGACCAGTTGGACTTTGCCTGATACTTCTTCTGGGAAGCTTTTCCCATCGAAAAGAACAGTATGAAGCAGAACTGTGTATGTTCCCGGTAGAGGGTTGTATATCCAACTTGCGTCCAACACCGCGTAATCCTCGGTTATTTCAGTCCTTGTATTCCATCGGAAACGTCCGCTTTCTAAGTATGGACTGACTGAGGCGTCTGTTAGAAATCCTAGAGAGCTTATGGTGAACATGTCAATGTCTGTTTTTGTTTCCGCCCAATCACAGGTTACGAAGGCTTTTACCACTTCCCTATCTTGAATGTCGAAGACCCATTGTTTCCAATCTCCAGATTCGTATCTCCAATTCCAGTCGAAGTATCCGCTCACTCGATATGGGTCGTACAATTCTATCTGCGGCGACGATGAAAAGTTGTACGTTAAGCTTTCTCCTGAAAGAGCCGCAGAAACCTGCAGCGAAACAGGGATCATCATGGTCTTGTTGTACGGTTGCTCGACACTTACTTCTATTTGTCCCTCGTATACTCCTTGAGTTACGCCTTCAGGTATTATAATTGAGGCGTTAAAAATTGTTGAGGACTTTCCTTCAACGTTGAGTTCTTCTGGGGTCTCTATCCAATCCCAAATATCCTTGGAATAGTATGCTATGGAAACTTGGAAGGGCATCTGGCGCAAATCTTCGGTTTGGTTCCTCTGATAGATGAGGATTACTGGTTGACCTTGAATTCGCGAGTTTGGAAAGCCTACTCTTGCCTCGCTGGTCGTTCCATAGTTATATCCATAGTTTAGGTTGTAGCTTTCGTCTGGATCGACTTTTGAGTCATTATTTCGGTCTA
>CAZADP010000078.1:0-6284 GCA_964483905.1 uncultured Candidatus Bathyarchaeia archaeon
CTAACCAACTCCTCTGGAACACTCTTCTCTTCATACTCGCGAATGCTCCTCCTACATCTAATGGCCTCATCCAAGTCCATACTCATCGCCAACCTACTAAAGAAAGCGCTGACTAATCAATATTGTCACGCACGATCTTGACGAAATCAAAGTGCACATTTTTCCCAAATAGTCATGATGGGGTCGCTGGGATTTGAACCCAGACCTCAGTGGCGATATCTCCACTTGATCGTTTCTTCCCGGCCCCCTCTTCCCCCTTTTTTTGGTTGATCGATTTGGAGGGTTGAGGCTTGAGGGCTTTGAGGGTTAGTGCAACCCGTGTGCTGAGGAGCGCGAAGGACGCTGATCGATCGATCGTGGGACGCTCTAGTTGTTAAGGGGTCTAAGAAAAGCGAAGTCTGGACTGAGGTTGAGAAACTTGGAGTCGAACCGCCACCACGAAAGTAGCACCATAGCTTAGCTTTTCCGTAACATCAAAAACTGGCTGAAAAGGTCAGAAAGAGAGTAGAGAATTGTTTCTCCCCAAAAAGATTGTTCCGCTTCTTGAAACGCTAGTCTTACATGCGTATTTGGAATAACCACCTGGAAACTGTCTTGTTTACTCGCCTTTCTCAAACAGCAGGTAATGGTTGACTATGTATGACATTGGTCCAGTACCCAGGCCAGCCGTTTGATATGTGTGAAGACGCCATCCATTCTTTTGCCAATCCTTAATCGTCCTTCCAACATCCTTGTGGTGTTTGACTTCCACACATTCATACTCTTTCAACTTGACTATCCCCCCATTCTATAATTCTGATTAGTTCTTTCGATTCGGTTCAGCTATAACTTTTCCCTAAAGAAATCGATCGATCTTATTTTTGTGGGTGAGCGTGTGTGCGCGCCGCATCATAGTAGAAAAAGAAAGGGAGTTTGGAGCTTGAAGTCTGCCTCGAGCGGATCGTGTTGTCGCCCGTTCACTCGACAAGCTTGATTGTTTCTTCCCTGGTCAGCGCGACGAGGGTTTCTGTTGAGAGCATGTCGCCCCATCGCATGGCCCATTTCATGGCGGTCTTCTCATCTTTTCCCTCTATTATGACGATTGCGTCGTACCTGCCCAGTGTCCAGTACTGCGCGACGATTTTATTGCCTTCTTTAGCCATCTGCTCAAAAAGTTTCGTTGCCTGAGCTACCATCTCTTTTGTTGGCTTCTTCCTCCATTTGCCAAAGGTGATGAAGATCATTCTATCACATCGAGCATAATATCATGTTGAACTTCACTTAACACTTTCCCTTCCACTGACAGCCCGCGTTAACACCTAGAAGTGTCTTCTGAGGTCCTCTTCTAGATCGATCGAACGCGCCCTTTGGGCGCACAATTGCCAATCTCTTTGCAGACCTCTTTGTTCTCTCAGAATCGATCGATCGTCTATGTAGAGAACAAGGTTGTGTTTGTTTGACATTTGTATCCGCACCGGGCGGATGCGAGGAGAAGATCTTTGTTACAGGTTTGGTGATTGCAAGCATGTCAAAAGTCTTAAATCCTCTCAAAATAGGAAGAATGATACTGGGCCTTATGCATGAAAATCAACACAGAAAGTCTACATTGTCGCATCTTGAATAGGAGTTTTCTATGAATTCCGAATCACAAACCAAATCTAATTACAGGTGGGTTATACTAACCCTAATATGGATAGTCTACTTCGCTTTCGGCCTAATCTTATCCTCTATCCCCCCACTTGTGACACCAATAGCAAACGAACTAAACCTAACAAACTCCCAAATAGGCTTCATGCTAGGAAACGTAATGCTAGCCTATATCCCCCTAGCGATTCCCATAGGCGTCCTAATCGACCGAATCGGAACGAGGAAATCCACAATGATAGGAATAACACTAATCTCACTGTCAGGATTCTTACAATCATTTGCCACAAGCCTCGAAACACTATCACTATTCATACTTATATTTGGCATGGGAGGACCATTTATCTCGGTTGGCTTATCAAAAGTCGTAGCCTCATGGTTTACTGGCAAAGAACGCGGAACAGCCTCAGGCATATACCTAACTGGTGCCTTTGTCGGCGGCGCCACCGTACTGGCAATAACAAATACCTTTATTATGCCACTCACTGGCACTTGGCGAAACTCGCTTCGCCTTTACGGACTTCTAGGATTCCTAATCGCCCTCATCTGGTTGTTGCTGGGAAGAGAAGCAAAAACCCATAGCGTAAGCTCTACGTCCATGCCGCTACGAGAAGCCATTGAAAGGTTGCTCAAAGAAAAACTTGTCTGGATATTTTCTATTATAGGCTTTTCAGTTGGCTTCGCAGGTTATGGCCTCGGACGTTGGCTTCCAAGAATGCTAGAGCTAAACGGAATAAGCTCAACGGAAGCAGGGCTGCTCTCATCAATTCCAGGTTGGTGTGGCTTGATCGGAAGCCTAATCATTCCCAGCTTCACAAAGCCAAGTCAGAGAAAATTTGCCATTTTCATTCTATTGCTAGTTCAGGGAATTTGCGTATTCACCACGGGCGTATCCATTGGCTTAACTCTCATCGCTTCTTTAATCTTCTACGGCATAACCTCCTCAGCTACCGCACCGCTGGTGATCGTTGCAATCATGGATCTGCCGCAAATCGGCGCAAAATACATGGGTGTAGCCAGTGGAATTTTCTTCATGCTCGTTGCCCTTGGAGGCTTCATCGGACCTCTCATCGTTGGATTTCTCGCAGATCTAACCAAATCGATAATCCCAGGATTAGTCACTATGACAGTGCTAGTTGAAGCAACGCTAATCTTCACCTTACTATTGAAAGAGAAGAGAAAAGATTAGATTCGGAGCGCTAGTACGCAAGCATATATGGCCAGAAACTGAAGAGCAATAAAACTTGTAAACTATATAACAAGAAAAGCTCGATTGGCTATACTTGATCGATCGATCTGCCACATTTTCTCCATTCTAAGTTGGCATGGTCAGAGAGACTTCTCTCAGAATCTCTCTTCCGATGTTTTCCGTCTTGACCCTTTCCTTGAATTGCTCATCATAGAGTAGGTGAAAGATACATCGAAGCTCTTTGGTTCCACACTTCTCACATTCTATGACAAGGTCACATTTGCATCTCTCAAAGACTTCAACATCACATTCTGACCTGCAATTGGGACAGAAAACTCTCAAAACAGTTCTCTGGCCATTGATATTCAAGATTATCCCTTTCTTAGAAATCGCCATCGTTTCTCTAAATAGATAGTTCCTGGCTTTGGCTATAACTCTTTTCCGCAATCTAAGAACTGACATATAGAAAATGATTTAGAATTGTTTTAGTTTAGGTCTTAATTCTCACTCTCTCAAGACAACTTCCCGATCAATCGATCGTTCTAAAATTTCAATTGCGGATTTGCCTTCTTCACGTTGTCTTCTATAGAAATAGTAGTTCGTCAACGATCCTAATATGAAACCTATCGATCGATCGATTATCCATCTTGTGCCAGAATATTTTTGCCTTAGGAATTCAGCAAGGCTTTTTCTAAGATTTGTTTCATCTTCGTAAAGTATGTTCAAACTTTCGCAGGCAGGCTAAAGCCGCGCAAACTTCTAAATAGCGTATTAGATACTTTGACATGTTGAACCAAATGCTCAAAACAGGTTTTTTCAGGGTAGAAGAGATAGGAACTTCTTCCACAGAACACTCCGTATTCTTGAAAGGTGAAAAGAGCTTCGTTCTACATGGAAGACGGAAAATTGTCCGCCGAATCGATTCTTTGCTTGGGAGATATATTCCTGAAATCACGTCTCTGACTGAAGGTACACTGGTTGGTGAGGCTGAATTCATTAAGAACCTCTATGAATTGGCTGAAAGCGGAATCAAAGAAATGAGAATTACCAGAAAAGAGATGAAGGCGATTGGTGGATCGATCGATCTTCCAACGTCGAATCTGAGGTTCTTGGATAATGAGTCTTTCAGGAATGTGTCGCCGCAGGCAGGCTTGATGCATCTGTTGGTGTCTAGGACTATTGGACATGATATAGCTCTCTATTGTGACGAGAATCTGGACGAGGTTACTGAAGCCTATCATGATTTCCTCTTGAAATATGAATCTCTGAAATACAAGAAGATTGGAGATATCCAACTCAGGGACAAGAAAGTCGTGTCTAATATCGATGAAAAAGACTACAAGAGACTGGACTTTAGAATGGCTTCTATGAAGGGCGATGTTCCCGACTCAATTGTCTATCAAGAAGGCCCCAAGAAAGTCGTTTTCCCATTTCCTTGGTACAAACCTACCATCGACAAGGTCATGAAAGCTCATGGGCTCGTGCTTGGAACTGTAGGCGATCCAAACAATCCTGGCTGGCTCGCAGACTCTATTTCCCTGATATTATATATAATCGAAAAAGGGCATATTGAAATCTGCTCAATCCATGTTGACAGCAGCATCACTGGTATCGAATCAGACAATTCTCTAAGGTGTGACCCACGAGGTGCAATAATCACCCTCAAAAGATACGGAAAAGAAATATCGACTCCAGCCACCGGGGAACAAGCAATTTCCTTGAGTTACTTGTACTCAAAGGATGTTTCTGTGAAGGACAGTAGCAGAGCCTATCGAGCCTAGCGCAAGATAGGCTCAAATTAGCTCCGTGGATTAGCTTGGCTTCATTGTTGGCAGTTGCCACAGCTTCTGTTGTCTATGTTTAACATAGAAATAAAAGACAAAACTAAACTTCCCTCTTTTTATCTGAAACTGTTACTTAATGAAATCTCTAAAGGGGAAGGCTATAGGAAAAACTAATGCTACATTGGCTATGCTCAGGTGCAAGGGTGTCAATGTAGGCACTTCACGCCTCATCCTGGCTTCTTGCGCACGCAATTTCTCCAAGCTTCTGTTTTCTTGAACGTCCAAATTACTGTGCTGTTTATACATATTGTAGAGTCGGTTAGCGCTGTCTTTGTTCACTTTGTAGCCTTGACTTCTCAGTTCTTTGGCGCACCTTCGGAAACCCATACCCAAATCATCGTGCATATGAACAATCCTCAAAGCAAGTTCTCGTTCCTGGATTTTGTCATGTTGTGCCATTTAACTCTCCTATAAATCTGCTCTTACGATCGATCTTAAACTCCATAGAGGCTAGGCGCGGAATGTGCATAAATGATAACTCTGACAGCGCTTCAGCTTGAATTTCAAAATCTCAAAAATCCATATCTGCATATCATTGTTATTGTTAAAGGCTATCCGCTAGGCGACATCAAAGACCTAGAAAAGCTCATGGACAAAAGACTATGCCAAAAAGGTCAAATGGCCATTAAACATAGAAGGCTAGAAGCCAAAGAAATCAATGAAAAAGAATTCTTCAACATTGTGAAACTTCCATCAAAAGAAGCGTCCTAAGGCAGTTCCATCGTTAATGATCATGGTAAAGCTTTTTAAAATCGGCTTGAACATTTTCCCTATGGTTCAGATTTCTGTTGTAGGAGCAGGTAGCGTTGTTTTCACAGGTAGGCTTATGGTGGATTTGTGTTTGACCAGACGTCTATCTGGTAGCACGGTCGTTCTGATGGATATCGACAAAAAGCGCCTGAACATAATGTACAACTTAGCTACTAAGTATGCAAGAGAGATGAATACGGACTTAAGCATTAAGAAGACAATGGATGGAGAAGAGGCATTGAATGGCGCGGACTTCGTCATTAACACAGTTAAGGTTGGCGGCTATGAACCAATGGAAATTGAACGAAAGGTCGCAGAGAATTATGGCTACTACAGAGGTTTAGGCGACAGGGTCAGCGATTACTACGGTGGTATTGGAGCATTCCATCAATTGAAATTCTTCTTAGACTTGGCCAATGATGTAGAAGAAATCTGCCCAGACGCTTGGCTGATCCAAGCTGCAAACCCAGTATTCGAAGGTACAACTTTGATTTCTAGACAAACCAAAGCGAAGGTAGTTGGAGTTTGCCATGGACATTTTGGTTATACAGATGTTTTGAAGGCTCTCGGATTGAGGCAAGAAGATGTCGAGGTTAGAATCGCAGGTTTTAACCATAACATTTGGCTAGTAAATTTCTTGCATAACGGTAAAAACGCTTACCCACTCTTAGATCAGTGGATAGAAAAGAAAGCTGAAGAATACTGGAAAAGCGATGAATATCTGAATAGTCCGCCCTGGGTTGCCGAGCAGATGTCGCCAGCTGCGGTAGACATGTATAAGATGTTCAGCCTCTTTCCAATAGGAGATACCTTGAGAAGTGCCTCGCCTTGGTGGTATCATACAGATTTAAAGACGAAACAGAGATGGTACGGTCCTA
>CAZADP010000079.1:0-6277 GCA_964483905.1 uncultured Candidatus Bathyarchaeia archaeon
AAACCCTCTATAGGACGGGCCGAAAGCTGAGGCTGAGGCGTCTAAGGCCGCTGAGAACCTCCACTTCCGAAACGAAGACTATCCGTCCCTTGGGGCTGGCGGTCGCTGAGCAGTTTCCGTAGGGAAGCCGTCTTCAACGTTTGCCAGGCGAACCAGGCCAGGCCCGGGAGGGAACAACCTAAGTCTGGACGTTCAGCGCTCAAGGGGGTGCGGGTACGAGTGTAGGGTTTGAGGGGTTTGGCGGATTCTAGGCGTCGAACCTCTGTGGCTCACCGCCTTCCCTACTTCTTCAAGTTTTGATTGAAAAGGAAAGGTTACGTGAAAAATATGAAGGAATCAGCGCTTTTGGGACTGACTTTTAGGAGTCAACGCATGTATTTGAACCACATGAGAAATTCATTCGCCAAACCCGCAAACATTTAAGTTTTCTTTTAATGTTTGATTCATACAGAGACAGTATGCGAACAGATAGAGAGATGTTTAGAAGATGTTTTGTTGAGAAATCATGGAAATTCATAAGGAACAATCTGGATGGTTTCGTTCTGGATATTGGGTCTTTTGACGGTTTACTCGTTTCAGCACATAAGGAAACCATTGGGATAGACATCATCGCAAATAAGTCGTATATCCCATTTGTTTTAGCTGACATGCACCATTTACCATTCAAAGCAGAGATCTTTGATACAGTTCTCATGTCTCATGTGTTGGAACATACAGACAAACCAAGCATAGTCTTAAAAGAAGCCAAAAGAGTATTGAAGATTGATGGAAAACTTATAGTCTCAATGCCGAACGCCAAAGCACCAATAGGTAAATTGCTCAAATTTTCGATTGGTCATGATGGTTATGCGTTTCCTAGAAAATCTGAAAAAATGGAACATAAGATTTTTCTCGGATTTGATGAATTGAAATATTTGATTGAGAAATGTGGATTCACTATTCAGAGCAGTTTTGGAAGCACTCCACATCTTCCAATGGTAGAGAGAATTTTTGATTTACGTTTTCTCAGAAAGCTTTATTGGAAGTTAGGAGACATCAATAAAAAATATTCAAAAGATTTAGTTTTTATTTCAAAGAAACTACATTTTTGACGCTACTTTCTTGTTCTCCTCTCACATAGTTGGAACCATAAGCCTTTTGGAAAACGCTAAATGCTCTACGCCTCAAATCTAGTCTTGTTGGAAGTTCAGACATGACATTCAACGAAGTACGCAAAGATTACTTACTCGACCGTTGGGTTGTCATAGCCACAGCGCGCAGCCGCCGACCCACAGACTTTGCACAAAAAGAAAGAGAAAAATCCAAGACTGCCATTTGTCCAATGTGCCCAGGCAACGAGCACATGACTCCTCCTGCAGTTCTAGTTTACCTCAAATCTGGCAAAGGCATCAGAAAAGCCAAGGACAAGGATGACTCTAGGCACAAGAACTGGCTGATCCGCTGCGTATCAAACCTCTATCCAGCCTTCGCCCCACCAAAAAAGAAGACTGCGCCGAAGAAAATTATGGAAAGGAAAGACTTAGCCGTGGCTGTTGGACATCACGAAGTTTTGATCGAATCACCAGATCATGATGAGCATCCTGCAGATGCAAGAATCAAACAACTGACACTGGTCATCAACGCGTATATAGATAGGCTCCGTGAACTTTCAGCAAAACCCTATGTGCAATACGTGTCAATCTTCCGCAACCACGGTCTAGAGGCTGGAGCCTCACTTTCCCACGCCCACAGCCAGATAATTGCCACACCATTTGTTCCAAAAACAGTGGAGCAAGAACTTAAAGCTGGCAAAAAATTCTGGAAACAAAAGAAAAAATGCGTCTTCTGCGACATCATGGAAAAAGAGCTTAAAGAACCGCGGCTTATCCTCGAAAATTCGACCTTTGCAGTTTTCGCCCCTTACGCAAGCATTCACCCCCTAGAGTTTTGGATAATCCCAAAAAAACATGAGACTACATTGCTCGGGCTGTCACAAACTGAAGTCAAAACTTTTGCTGAAACACTAAAAACATGCCTCACTGCACTAAAACAGTTAGTAAATGACCCCCCTTACAATTACGGCTTTCACTTATCCACAAACAGGGACGCCAAAAACTACTATCATTGGCACCTAGAAGTTTATCCTAAACTTGCGATCTGGGCAGGATTCGAAAAAAGCACAGGCATATACATAAATACCGTTACTCCAGAAGCAGCAGCAGAAAGCCTAAGAAACACAATTTCATCTTGAGTCTTGCAAAACCTCTCTTTCATGTTTTGGTCTAACCTGCATAACATCTTCCACATAGGCTCTAAGAGGTTCTGCCACACTCCAAGCTTGAGCAATGCATCCTCTGGGTTTATGAGGTGATTCTCCGTCGAAAATTTCACTTATGGTTCCAAGGCCAGCCTTAGACATTTGCTCAGTAAAAAGTGGCAAAAGAAAGTTTCTTAGCGCGTATTCACGTCTGTATTCCCCGTCGCTTTTAGTTCTCAAGAATGCTGTTGTGAAAGGTCCCAGTAGCCAAGACCAAACCGTGCCATTATGGTAAGCTTTGTCTCTGCTTCTTCTGTCTCCAGCATAAACTCCAATGTATCTTGGATCTTTTCTTGCGAGCGTTCTTAAGCCGTAAGGCGTTAAAAGCTCACGATGCAAAACATCAACAATTCCCTCACTTCGGACATTATCAAGCATGACGAAATCCAATGCAACAGCAATAATCTGATTAGACCTCACCGAGTCATCCTCGCCATCTTCACTTACAACATCGAACAGGCAATTTTTTTCCGAGTTCCAAAATTTATCAACAAAACTTTTTCTCGGTTTTTCTGCCATTTGAGCGTATTTCTCTGCCTCACCTTTCTCTTCGAACCGATTTGCCAAAAGCTCCATAGTTTTTAAAGCGTTAAACCACAAAGCCTGAACCTCAACAGCCTTCCCAGCCCTCGGATTTATCGGCTGACCGTCTATTGCTGCGTCCACCCACGTCAGTTGAGGACCGTGAGAAAGAAGGCCATCATTGTCTACATGTATATTAAAAGCTGTTCCTCTCACGTGATTCTCAATAATTGATTTAAGGCCGTCCCAGAGCTGTTCTCGAATGAACTTGAAATCGCCTGTATACTTCAGATATTGCAGAACCGCGTTCACATACCATAGAGTTGCGTCAACGGAGTTGTAAACTGGCTGTCCAGCTTGGTCCGGAAGAAAGTTCGGAATCAAACCATTCTGAGAATATTCTTTGTACATTAGGAAGACTTTTCTTGCGTCTTCGAATCTCTGAGTTACAAGCATCAATCCGGGTAAGGATATGAATGTGTCCCTTCCCCAAGTCTCAAACCAGTGGTAACCAGCAATCATGAAGCTTGGCTTATTGTTTTCTCCTTTAACTATAAACATGTCCGTACCTAGAATAATCCAGCTCAGCCAGTTGTTTGCCGGAATGCTTTTGTAAGAATCATAGAATTGACTCAGCAAATTTTTGTGGCGCTCTATTTCTCTCGCATATAAAGCTTCTACATCATGTATTGTAGCAGGCATTTCAGCCAGAACCCTTCGTGCATCAGTCTCATTTTTATCCGCAACTGCCATTACTGCAAAATTTTCATTTTTGTTTGCTTCTGCGTCTACTTCGAAGCATCCGGGTCGATAGTAATCGTCTAGAAAACTTTCCCCACGCCTAGCTTCTTCGCGGAAATAGATTCTGTCAATCCAGTTGCCTGTAGCAGAATAATGCCCGCTCGTTGCTCTCATTATCAAGGCGGACCAAGGAATACCAAGGCTTACGCCCGCTTCTCGGTCTTCCCGCTTCTGAACAAACTCCCATGGAATTCTCACCCTATCCGTAACTGAGTGAAAATGTCTCCAATTTACAAGCGGAAAAACTCGAATTTTAACATCAAAATTGCTCTTGTTCAAAACTTTGTAAAGGGTTACAACAGCATTTCTCTCATGAGGCATGAAAACGGTTTTTTCAACCTCAACGTCTCGTACAGAATAAGTATATTTCGGGAAGGGGGAGACTGAAAATTCCCTGAGAAAAATGTGTCCTTGCGGAAAAATCCCGTTTTGGAATTCATTGGCACCAAGCCGAAAAATGTCGGACCCTATACTAATCTCTTCATCCAGTTTTGCCAGGCATACTCTGCGGTCTCCTGGCGGATGAAGAGCGGCAACAAGCAACCCATGATACTTTCTTGTGTTTATGCCCAAAACTGTCGAAGAAGCATAACCGCCTAAACCATTTGTTATTATCCATTCTTTTTGGATCGCATCTTCAAATCGCGAAAGAATTTCACGGCTGAAACTTATAGTTGGCAACATCATTTACCGCATCAGCTTCGCAACATTTGTTTCCCTTCCCACGCCAAAAAAGTTTGCTACAGGATTGCATTTAACTCTGAAGAGCAAGGCATGCGGCTTTTTCAATTTGTACTCCGTAAGAGTTTCGGCATAACCCATCCCCTTCGCAAAAACTATGTCAACAGTATTGTAAACGTCAAGGAAATCGGGGGAAACTTCTTTCAGAGGCAGACCAACGGCATCCGTTCCTGTTGTTATTATTTGGTCAGCAATCTTGATCATTCCTGAAGTTTCAGCATCTTCTAATATTGCGTCATTAATTATCGGTCCGCCTTTGACACTTGCAATTACAGTAACTCCAGTGTTCTTTAATTGTTCAACGAGTAACGTGTCAAAAACAATTTCTCCAGCGTTATCCGTCAAATAAAGCACTGTATGTGCTTCCTTGACCAATTCGTAAATCTTGCCAATATCATCTAACACCAAATCCTTTCCAGCGTCCCGAAAGCGTTTTCTTAAACCATTAAAGGCAAAATTGTGACCTAGAATGTCGAATTCTATTGCATTGCCAACTATGGCGCACATGCATGCCCTTTTGAATCTGTCCTGCAGGGTATAGCCTTGTTCAACTAGTTCTCTTACGTAAGGCAAAACTTTCAATGCTTTTTCGTTACTTATCCTTCTTCTTCGTTTACAAGGATCACTGTTGCCCGTAATTCTCCTTATTAGACGGTCTCTTTTCGTGCCCAAATCCGCGGGAATTGCCGACGGTCTGAATTCCTTAGTTAATAATCTTAGAAGCTCCGTCATTGCTCTAAAACGAAATGCAGTGTTTGTTGTTGCCTCTATAGCTTCGGCTGCTCCTCTGTTAATTATGCAGGGGGCGCATTCTGCTTCAACTTTCAAGAGCCTTCGACTCGCCTACAGTTTTGCTGCTTTTGCAAATTCGCTCAAAATCCTATATGGGTCTTTCGCCTTAACGATGCCGCTTGCAACCAACACGCCTTGAGTCCCAAGATTCAACGCAGCCGAAACATCTTCCCCATTGGTTATTCCGGCTCCACATAAGATAGTGACTGTAGAGTCAACTTCCCTAACAAGCTTAATGGTGCCAGTGACTACTTCTGGCTTCGCCTTGGAAACTGGAATCCCCGTTCCTATAAGCTCCGGTGGTTCAATGGCTATGATGTCTGGCTTAAGGGTTGCCACCGCTGCACTTATGCTTGGGTTGTTGGCACATACAACAGAGAGCAAACCATTTTCACCTGTTATTGCGATCGCTTCATTAATATCCGAGAGCTTAAGCTGCCTTTCAGAATGATTGATTAGCGTTCCTACCGCTCCAGCCTCTTTCACGGATTCTGCAAGCACATGCCCAGTGTAGCTGCCAGGCTTAATTGGGTCTGTGTGTTGCGCAAAAACTGGAATTCCTACAGCTTTCGCAACCGCTGCTATATCCACAAATTGGGGAGCAACACCGATGGAAACATTTATTTCATCACTCACTTTTTCGGCTTTTTTCGCAAGTTCAATCGCTCTTCGCCCTGTTGCCTCTGAATACGTCTTGAAGTTAACAATTATCATCGGCGTCTGAAGTTTTTGCGGCAAGAGTTTCTCCACCTATTTTGGCATTAATACTAATCGTTAATATTGTTTGGGAATAAAAGGCTTAGAAATGGAGATATCTCCCGAACAATGAAATTGGATTGCCGAGTTCTATTCAGCCTTGTCCAAGAATTAACTCGTCAAATCCACTTAAAAAGACTGATAGAAGTGTCTTCTATTCTACATGATGCCATCCATATTCTTCGTAAATCTTCTTGCCTTTTTCGGATACGAGAAAGTCAATGAATTTCTTAGCCAATTCCTTGTTTCTGGAGAAGGTTATTACACCTATTGCTGTGCTTCTGTGCACTTGAAGGTCTTCTGGTAACTCAATGATATCCATGGTTTGCATGTTCAAGTTCTTGAAGGCATCCCATCCTAGAATTGCAT
>CAZADP010000080.1:0-6200 GCA_964483905.1 uncultured Candidatus Bathyarchaeia archaeon
CTTGTCTTGTTCTTCGAAAGCAGATCCTCCACATGTTTTTTAACCTCAAACTCCGATAAAGCCTGTGGAAGATTAAGCGGCTTTTTCAAAAGGTATTTCTTCGGAACATCCGCGTAAAGTTCATCTATGTTTTGTACGCCTATTTCTTGCAACATTTCTTGTTTGACTTCTAGCAGGGAATTCGGAATATATGGGTGACCACGCTTGCTCAAGAGATTCACCGTTAAGAACTAAAAGTAAACAAAGCCACATTTCTTAAACCTTTTCAAACCATGATGAATTTTTGAGTTTCGGAGAGAACCTCTGAAGCAGTTCTTGAAAACCCCTTTGCATTGTTGTCAGCCGCGTAGGAATAAAATCAGATCGTGTAAAGACTGCTTCTTCCTCGCCCATGTTCCCTCAGTAAAGGCAACGTTGATTCTTTTTGTTATGACCATTTCATTTGAGTAGTTGATGTACTTGTTTTTTGGTCAGTCGCGTAAGCGACTAAGGTGCTCGTCTAATATCTGCCTGATCAGCTCTACTCCTCGCTTTGTTGTGAAAAGCGGTAGATTCCAGGCTTCTCTAATTTTCCATCTTGTCACAGGTTGGTTCCCGATCTTTTTTTGAACAGGCTCTTTAGTCAGTAGTACACCCCTTCTTTGCCATGGAGGTGTCTTCGCCAAATTTACGCCTTGTTTAAACATGATCTCATGCAGTTCTTTGGTTCTTAACCCTTTGAGCTTTTTTGATACCTCGGGAGGCCTGAATCCCAACTTGCGGAGAGCCCAATAGGCATAAGCGTTGTTATGATTTCTCCAAGTGTTCATTTGTCTCCAAGCCAGATATCCTGTGATTTTCTCATGGTCGGAAACAACAACGATACGGGAGTCGAAAGCGGCAACATTTTCTTTTTTAAAGAATTTTTGCATGCTTAGTGTAAAGGCACTTGAAACAAGACCAGCTAATACGGAATCTATTTTTTCAGCTCTTCCGCGAAAAGGAGGAGTGCCAAGAAATAAGATGTTCAATTCATCACTTGCAACATAAATTAAAGTTGGATTAAGACCTCTCTCAAACAAGCTTTTTCCAGAAAAGACTAGACATTTTGCGAATTTTTCGTCAAACGGCTTATCCGTTCTTATGGTTTCTGAAATTTTTCTAAACTTCCATCCATCCAGCCTCAAGAAAAAAGGAGCTTCTGGGGGAATGCGCGTTTTTGAAAAGATTTCGTATTTTGACCAGTTCGGGTATTCATTCACTACGCTTCACCTTTTCGATGATTGCTGCATGTTCTGCACCTTCAGAATCTATGAACTTTCGAACTTTCCATCCTGTTCCATTTAGTGTTTCTTTTATTTCTTCTTTAGATACCATTAAGTAATCAAGCCACTTAGTAGCGTATTTACCAAATCGTACTCTGATTCTCTCTTGTCCCCCCATTCTGCCTCTTTTCCTGTTGAACCTATGATAATCTAGGTGGGCAGGATCATCAGTCTTATATGGATCGCGAGTATTGGCGATGATCTCCCCGCACACAAAAGCTTCGCCTCTGGAACCTTTGCTGGGTCACTTAGGCAGGTCTACTCAAGAATGATTCTTGCATCGACTGTTTTTGCTCCCCTTTCATAAACCATAATGGGATTTAGGTCAAGCTCTTTGATCTCCTGATGTTCCATAATGAGTCTTGAGGTGTTCAGCAAAATTTTCACGATGGCATTTATATCTGCTGGAGGCGTATTTCTATAACCTTTCAACAGTGGATAAGCCTTAACTTCGCTAATCATTTCTTGGGCCTCATCCTCTGTAATGGGCGCAACTCTAAAAGTTACGTCCTTCAGAACCTCTACAAATATTCCGCCAAGCCCAAACATGATTGCTGGACCAAACTGGGGGTCTTTAACGGCGCCCACTATGACTTCTGTTGATGATGGCGCCATTTCTTGGACAAGTATGCCTAGGATTCTTGCGTCTGCCTTATGTTTTTTGACATTTTCTAAGATCTGTTTGTAGCCATTTTGGGCCTCTTTTCCGCTCTTTAGACCAACTATGACGCCACCTACGTCTGACTTGTGAATGACATCTGGTGAGACGATTTTTAAAACCACTGGGTATCCGATTTCCTCTGCGAACTTAATGGCGTCTGCTTCATTTTTGGCCAACTTAAACCTTGTGACAGGTATTCCATATTCCATACAAACAGTTTTAGCTTCGGTTTCGAGCAAATATTTTCTTCCTGCTTCACGTGCTTCCATCAATATGTTTGAGGTTTTATCCAAAGCTTGCAGCCTCGAACGGTCTTGATTCGCATATTAGCGATGTTAAGTTCTGGCTCTTATTAAAATTCTTTTGGATTTGCTGGCTGGATTGTTATGGGCTACAAGCCCACTTGTATGTCCCTTTATTGTTCAAGATCCAAGCGTCGCATCCGACGGGTCCGAAAATCCACTCGTTTTTCGCTCCATTCCAGTAGTACCATATCCAGTATCCTTTCGCGTAGTTGTTGACGGATGTTATGAGTATATGACCTGGCTCCATTGTTTGCCAATATGAGTATTCGACTTTTGCGACCTTTTGCGTCAAATCGAACAATGTCGTGCCTGAAGAAATGGAAATGTTGTGCCATTCTATGGTTAGGTTACCATAGTCAATGCATAAGTTTGCCGTTATCTCACTTGTCTTGCCTAGAAAGGCCTCTGATTCCTTTAGGGTTAAAGCCATAAACAATTTGTAAAATTCATCAAGCAATGAGCCGAACTCTTCTTTTGACACTTGATTCTTCTCATTGAGTGCCTGAAATTTATTCGAAAGATAGCCGTAGGTCGTGTTCAATTCATGAAATTCGTTGAGCATTGATGTGTAATTGGCATTTAAATTGGAAAGTAATTCACCATACTCATCCATGAGGGAAGAATAATTTTCTCCTGACAACCATTGGTATTCTCCAAGCAACGTGCCGTAGTCTCCGTATAGCAAATTCCGCTTTGTCGCAGATATATCATAATTCTCTGTCAGTTCGTTCAGCAACTGTTGTTTCTCATCGAGCTGGTCTTGATATTTCGTTTGCTCCAGATAATAATAGGTTACAAAACCTGTAGCCAATGATGCCCAAACAAGTGTTGCCAGAGTTATAAACGCCATTGTTCTTTTTTCAACCATGATGCTTCACCGTGGGAATATGATTTACCGCTTTAATCAATGGAAAGAAGACTATTCCGAATACCGCGATGTTTGAGCCCACATGTACTAATGAGAAAGGTGCACCATAGGCGAGAGCAGTTGCTACAGCCAAAGTCGGATGCATGCCAATAATCAAATATGATAAAGCCACCCCAAAATTGGTTATAAGGTCGTAAAGCACCGCTAGAAAAGCTCCAAGGATAGACACTTCGACGCAAAATTTTGCTACTCTGTAACCCTGCACTTGGGTCTTATATAACCCACCAATAAAACCAACGACACTCATTCCAACCATTTGGAAAGGCATGTTTAAACCAGCAAAACCCCACGACGAAAAGAAGCCATTAACAAACATGATGAAACTGCCAAACAGAATTCCCATAGATGGTCCAAAAACAAAACCAACAGCAAATGTTAAAAGAGAAGTAAACTCCACATTTGGTGGTCTTGGTGCCAATTGAATTGCTAAACACAAAGATGTTAAAATGCTTAGCAATGCGATCATGTGGGGGCTTTTCGTATCGTGTAGCATATGTGTTGGATGGATTATCCATCCATATAAGCCTTTCGAAAATGCAGAGTAAAGTGTTTGGGAAATGGTTGGTGTCTTCTAGGAGAGTGCTAAGTGGGCGAAGACTTTTGCGTCGTTGATGATGTTTTCTATTTTTGCATATTCGTTTGGTTGATGGGCTGTCTCGTCTACTGTGCTCCAGACAACTGCTGGAGCGTCTATTTTTCTGAAGTAGGCGGCGCATGTTCCTCCGCCTATTCCTCCGATTTTTGGCTGTATTCCTCTGGCATTTTCAATTGCTTCCTTTAGCATGTTGACTATTTTTGCGTTGGCATCTGTTGGTTTTGGTGCAATGGTTTTCTGTATGGGTTCATAGTTTATGTTGGTTCCTGTTTTCTTTTCGAATTCTTGTGCAAGTTTCTTGATGTCGCTAATTATTTCTTCTGGGTTGTATTTTGGCAGAATTCTGCAGTCGAAGTATACTATGTCTTCGCCTGGAATTATGTTTACGGCATCAACGTTTTTGTCTTTCTTTGTGGGTTCGATGGTGCTTTCAGGCGGGTCAAAATAGGCGTCTTTGAGTGGATATTTTTCGTGCAGCATTTTGTCCAAAGCTAAGGCGTATTCCATTCCTACGCGATGAGCGTTTAAGCCTTTGTTGGGTCTACTTGCATGGGTTTGTTTTCCAATTGTGCGAATTCTGAACCATAGAATGCTTTTTTCAGCTATTTCTATGAAGCTTCCGTTTTCGTTTCCGCCGTCGGGAACAACGATTAAGTCGTCTTTGCTGAATAGTCCTTGTTTTATGAGGTGTTGGATTCCGTACTTACTTCCTTGTTCTTCGTCTGCGACAAATGCCAAGGCGGCTGTTCTTTTTGGTTTTATGCCTAAATCTTTCAGAGCTTTGATTGCGAAAATTGATGCAATGATAGATTGTCCGTTGTCTTCGCTGCCACGTCCGTAAATGCGTCCTTCTTTAACTATGGGCTCAAAGGGTTTTGTAACGGTCCAAATGGCATCTTCTCCCGGCGGGACTATGTCCATATGCGTTATTATCCAGAGTTTTTGGGAGTCATTCTCTCCATGGTAATAGGCTATTATGTTTGGTCTCTTTCCGGAAGGGACTCTTTCATCTTCTGCATCAAAGCGTTCTATACTGTCGAAGCCTGCGGCCTCTAGTATCTGCGTTAGCTTTTCAGCTTTCTTTGACTCTCCGTCTCCGCTATTCTCTGGGGCAACTGCGGGAATGCGAACAAGCTCCATTAAGGCTTGTGTTATTTCGTTTTTCTGCGTCTCGATTTCTGCGAAGACTCTTTGATGTTTCATGGGCACCGCGTTCAATGTCTGGAGAGAGTTGATGGTTTGACCACTTTAGTGTTTCGCTGAGACCCAGAGAAAGTAGGTGTGCGTAGAAAGTTATTGTTTATTTAGCTTAATTCTTGTAGAGCCTTCAGCCGCTTTATTATGTTGGGATGTGTCGAGAAAATTTCAACAATTCTATTCGCCGTTGTCAGCTTTTGCGATAGGATTTCTTGAACTAGTTTTTGGTCACTTGAGGCAGTGATCGTTGACATTGCCATGGAGTCGATTTCTGAGCGGTCGGGGTCAGCGATGAATAAGGCTTTGAATGCGTTTAAGTTTTGTGCTTTTCCTCGGGTTCTTCCTATGTTTCTGGTTGTGTGGACTATTTTTGCCAAGCCTTCAGAGAGTTTTCGCGGGCCTTCTTCTACTATTGAGGCGCTGTGTCTGTCTGCATAGTATTCGCGGACGCGGCTTAGGAAGGTGACGCAGACATATGTTAGGAACATTGAGAAAGCTACTAGGACTATACCTAATAGTGCTGGTCCGCCGCCTTCTTGTCTTCTTCTCCCATATGTAGAGGAGATCATGAGTGAATAGCCTATGTAATAGAATAATGCGGGTAGGAGTGAGACGAACATCATTATCTGCACGTCTCTGTGTTTTAGATGTCCGAGTTCGTGTCCAAGGACAGCCTCGACTTCCTCATGCTCTAAGGCTTTTAACAATCCGCTTGTGACGGCTACGCGGTTTCCGGCTATCGGGGAGCCATAGGCAAAGGCGTTCGGAATTGGAATTTGGGCGAGCATTAACCTTGGCTTTCTTATTCCGCTCTTGTCGCTAAGGTTTTTGACTAGTTCATGGAGTTTTGGATTTTCATTTTGTGGGATTTCTTTTACGCGATAAAGGGCGTTAATTATGTATGGTGATATTAACCATTGAATAATGTTGAAGGCCACGATAAAAATGCCTAGAGTTATGAAATCGAAAACTTGGAGTAGACTCAGGACTATGGCCAGGACTACTGTTGATAGCGTGAATATTATGGCTAGAGACGCTACCATGGATAAACGTAGTTTCCAAATATTCATTATATTCACCAATTATTCTTCCGTGAACAATGGCGGCTTATATCTTTTACTCTATATGGGGACACTATTTGCTTGTTTGTCACATCATATGTATGTGTATGCGGGTTTTTGATGGGAGATGTAGGTTGTTAGGCTTGCTT
>CAZADP010000081.1:0-5885 GCA_964483905.1 uncultured Candidatus Bathyarchaeia archaeon
TTGACTTGAATCCTAATTCCGGGAACATCAGAATCGAAGAACGTTTTCATGCTTTCCGCCGGAGCTTGTGCGTTTACAAAGCGAATTAATGCAAATGTGAAAATGAGGATTGCGAGTGCTCCACTCAATTTTTGTAGACTCTTCATAGTTTCACCTTTTTTCGTAAAATTTAATGAAAGAGTTTCATAGAAGTTCATTTAATAGTTTTCTATTCTTCTTTTGCTATTCAGCGGTTACGCAAAAGGCTTTTTTAATATTTGATGCTTAAGAATGGCTATTTGATTGATCGTATGAAGCGTTGATATATGTATACGAAGTAGATAAGGGCAAAAGTCGTTAAGGCTATTTCAAAAACTAGGATAGCTGGATTGTTTTCAACTGCTGTGAAGCGACCATGCTGAAGTATGTCTGTGAAGACTAGGACTTGGAGGAATATGGCGCCGCCCAAGCAGCTTAAGCCCAAGGTGTGAAAGAGCATTTGTATTCGGCGGCTAAGCTTCAGGTTGGCTTTCATCGGTCATCGTGAATAGCAAGAGTTAATACGTCAACTTATAACTTATGAATCCCCACGCACGACAAAACCTTATGATTAAATTTTAAGATTGATGATTAACTTTTTCGTTTGCGCTCTTGGAAGGTTTTGTCGTTCTTGAAGTCAAAGTTGTGCTCAGAGCTCACGTCTATTAATACGCATATCTTGCTGAGTCTACAGAGGTGGCAATGAGTCGCTTTCAGCTACGAATAACATTTATCTGTGGTCCGGGAAACCCTAATTTGTGCTCGTAATAAAGTACTATGTCCGCGTTATTGACACTTTCGCCGTTAAGGCCAACGTCAGGATTTTCATAGACCGGTTCCGTCGCACTGTATTTTAAGATCCATATGTTTGGATACCAAGTCATTGGCATGAACTGGAGATAGGGCTTTTGAAATTGGTAGTCTTTTACGTGGATTTCCTTGTTGCACAGCTTTATTTCGTTATAAATTGTTGTTCCATTCGAGTATGTGACATAATCCTGATCGTTGTCTCTTAGTTCCACATCCAAATACAATGTTTTGTTATATGTGTGTGAGGAGCTACTGGACAAGAGCAAGTAGGGTTGTGTTTTGTTGACGCTCACGTAATAGTTCAGGGTTGCAGTGACATCGCTAATGCGGTACGTCGCCCTAATAGTTACACATCCCTCCTTTTTTTCGGATACTCTTGGACCCGCTGCCAGATAATATTGATAAGCTCCCAATTTGTACAGTGTACCGTCAATCCAAAGGTATGGCGTCTTAACCGACTCAAAAATCTCGTAGACGTCAACGCTTACTTGCCACCAATATATGTATATGTTTGTAAGGTCTATGCCGTTGCCTGTTCTGTTAACAGTAAAGGTGACGCTGCTCATCTGAAATCCTTCTTTAGAAGTGACGACATATTCATCACACATCAACTTCCATCTAATCTTAGCAGGGTATGGGGCTGTATCCACAGCTTGTTTGGCATCTATTATTCCATAACCACAGTCGTTTACTGTAAGTCTATTGAGATTGTCGTTTAGCCTTGACGTTTGCCTCAACATGGCTTTAACCTGAGCTGGCGTAAGGTTAGGGTTCTTCTGAAGCATCAGGGCAACTGTGCCTGAAACATGGGGAGCAGCCATGCTAGTACCAGTACTTTCAACATTATATCTATCTATGAATGAATCCCAGCCTGGCTGTCTTATGTCCAGATTGTCTGCCCTGCATGATCTTATGCGTACTCCTGGGGCTACGACATCTGGTTTCGGACGATTATCTTGCGTTGGACCTCGGCTGCTGAGTTGCCAGAGTTCATCATTACTTATGTCTGAGTTGTCTTTGTCATCAATGGCTCCAACAGTAATCACGTTAAAAGAGGCACCCGGAGAGTTGATTGTTTGGGCTCCAGAGCCCTCATTTCCAGCAGACGCTACGACAATGATTCCAGCCTCTATGGCCTCTTCGGCCTTCTTACAGAATCGACATGTGCCATCACAGCGGGGTGGGTATTCTCCAAAAGATACGTTGATAATTCGGATTGTCTTGTTATTAATACACCAGTCAACGCCTTTTTCATACCATTCAGGCATCCAATGCCCCTCTATGTTAACTACTTTGATGTTCACTAATTGACATCCATATGCTACTCCTTTGTAGGTTTCGTTTGTGCTGGCTATTATTCCCGCGACATGCGTCCCATGGCCAAGCAGGTCAGCAGGGCCTTCACCAGTAAAATCCACCTGACGTACAACTCTGTCGGCCAGTGATGGATGGGTTTTGTCAATTCCACTGTCCAAGACAGCCACGCGAACCCCTGATCCATTTATTCCTTGACCCCACACTAGGTGGGCGTTTATGGCGGGTGCGCTTACGTTTAGAGCGAAAGCCACGGATTGTGTAAGGGCGGGAACCCCGGCACAGACAATCACTACTATGCAGGCAAGAACCTTAATCCCCTTCATATTAGTCCACCAGCTAATCAATGGTATGAACCCAGTTCAAATAGATTGATTCTACCTCGTCCAAGGCGGAGAGTTCCGCTACCAGTTGTAGATTGGCTGGGGCCACTGTGTGAACGCTTGTAAGCCCATTGTAGATTATTTCGCCGCTGTATTTTTGCAGTGTTTGCTCTATCGACTTATAACTGTAGTAGGGCGCTCCTGTCTCCGTACTGAATTGCTGCGCCAAACCTGTCAGCAGCTTTATTCTGTATGTGGGGTATTCCTCTGCAACCTTTGCTATATAGGAGGCTATAATCGGGTCAACGTAGGAAACGCTTGCCTCTTTGTACAACGTTATTCTTTGCACGCCTGGGAAGTTGCTGATTGACTTTATCATGCTTGGGGTTAACTCGCTTGTATACCAGACGAGATAGTGGTGACGCTCAGCCAACTCGACTGGCGGCTCTACTCCTGTGGAGTACTTACAGATGACGGCTATTATTTCCTCCGGGATAAGCTCATCGAACGCCTCCCTTTGTATTTTTTCCATTCCACTTGCCTTGTATTGCCTGATCAGAAAAAACATACGCTTACCAGTTTTATTCGCATATTCATCCTTATCAAGTTCCACCCACACCTTTATCAACTCACTTGATCCAGCTTTCGAAAGTACTTCTACTAGTTCAGGTGAAAGCCTGGAACCTGCTTGGTCGATTGCAGACGCAGCACGACCGTCTTCTGATTGAATACCCTTATTCTGCCAGACGCTCCAGAGAATGAGCGCCATGACAAGCAAGACTGCGAAAGCCACGGCAATGAATCTTGGTCTGATTTTCATAATATATCACCAATTGTGAAACGGATCTTACTATCTGCAATGTAACTATTTGTAACCATTATATATAATTTGTGGTTTTCCAAAAGTCGTAGTTCCTTGGTCGCGATTGAAGGCTCTCTTCTTACCGTGGCAGAAAAGCGGGCACACATGATTTCTCGACTTCCGAGTTTGCACCAGCAACTCGTGAGCAGAACACAACAATAATGCTTCTCACCTCAACCAACTAGTCAAGGACGTTAACAAGCATACTTGGCCTTATTGAAGATACTTCGTCTAGGGCGCAGAGCTCTGCCAATAGTTGCAGATTGGCTGGCGCAACAGCGTGAACAGATTTTACTCCCATTAGAACGTCAGTTATTTTGCCCGCGTGTTTTTGGAGCACCTGGCTTATCGCGTCATAACTATAGTAGACGTAGGGGGGCTCCGTGCTGAATTGCTGCCTCAAACTTATCAGGAGCTTCACCCTGTGTGTGGGGTATTCCTCCGCAACCTTCACAATGTATGAAGGTAAAACCGGGTCAGCGTTTGGGAGCTTTGCGGCATCTTTGTACAAGGTTATTTTTTGCGAACCGGGGAAAGTTGCGAGAGAATTGACCAAGCTTGGGGTCAACTTCCATGCAAACCATGCGAGATAGGGGCGACGCTCAACTAACTCTACGGGCGGTCTTACTCCTCCCAGCTTTTTGACGACTGCTATTATTTCCTCGGGAAGGAACTCGTTGAACGCTTCCCTCTCTACTTTTTGAAATCCGCTTGTCTTGTGCTGCCTTATCAGAAGCCCAATGGACTCACCGGTCTTGTTCTCGTATTCATCTGTATCAAATTCCACCCACACCTTGACTGAGTCATTTTGTTCAGCCTTTTCGAGGGCTTCCATTAATTCCGGCGAAAGTTTGGAATTTGTTTGGTCTATCGCTGACGCTGCATGACGATCTTCTGGCTGTACTGCCCTGTCTTGAGAGACACTCCAGAGAACAAAAGTAATGAAAAGCAAGACTGCGACAGCCACAGCAACGAATCTGAACTTAATTTTCATAATGTTTCACCAATTACAAACTGATCCAAAACAGCCACTCGCACTCCAGACCCAGTTATGCCCTGAGCCCACACTGCGTCAGCTTGTATTGCGCGTGCGCTAACATCTAGGGCGAAAGCCTTAGGAGGTGTGAAGATAACAAAACTTGCGCAAATAATCACTAGCAAGCAGAACGCAACTATAACGCTTTTCACATTGACCACCAGTTAACCTGTCGCACGATAAACCCAGCTGAGTTGTATTGAGTCTATCTCATCTAGGACAGATAGCTCTGTTATTAGTTGTGGGTTGGTTGGCGCTATGGCCGTCACGCCTCCAACCGCCGTAAGAACGTTAACTATTTCAGCGTTGTATTTTTGGAGCACTTGGCTTGTCGTCTCATAGCTGTAGCTTTGAGCTCCCGTCTCTGGATCGATCTGGCGTACCAAATCTATCAGAAGTTTCACCCTGTATGTGGGGTATTCTTGCGCAACTTTTGCTATGTAAGAGGTTAGAACAGGGCTAGCTTTTGAGATTCTTGCTGTCTCTTTATATAAGGTCATTTTTTGTAAACCAGGAAAGCTGACAATGGACTTTATCATGTTTGGGGTTAACTCCCATATGTACCAGTAGAGATAGTGGTGACGTTCAGCCAATTCGACTGGCGGCTCCACTCCGGTACCGACCACACTGATGATGGCTACTATTTCCTCTGGGAGTAGCTCGGTGAACGCTTCTTTCCGCACCTTATCTATTCCGCTGCGCGCGTACTTGTCGAACAGCAGACAGATAGACTTACCGGTTTTATTTTCATATTCATCTTCATCAAATTCCACCCACACCTTAATCAAGTCATTTGTTCCAGCTTTCGCGAGAACCTCCATTAACTCAGAGGAAAGCTTTGGATTCATCTGATTAATCGCAGACGCCGCATGGTCATCTTTTGAATGAATTGCCTCATTCAGATCATTGATGCTGAAAACAAACGTTATCGCTATTAACATTATGACAGTCATGATCACAAATCTTTTCTTGATCTTCATTACGTTTCACTCTTCGTCGGGGCAAGTTAATTATTGGTGTCACAAATATTTAAATTTGTCTTGCCAAGTGTTGTTATTCAATGGGATTTATTCCAGGTGACAGGCTCCAGTGCAACAAATCGAAGATAGAGTCCACGAAAGAAGAGACTACAATTAGCGCCCCGCTCGCTATTCTTGTCGACTTTACTCGCTCTTTTCCCAACTAGAAGCTGCTTCTCAGCCTTGTTTTTATAGATATTGCTCTTCCAAAGAGTTGGAATGTCGATTGTTTTCTGTCTCGATACTCTTTCTGGTTTTCCAAAAATCTTGAAGAATTCTCTTACGGATGATATCTGCATATTGCCGAGTCTCAAATGCCGTTCTTAAGAGGATGTAAAGGGATCGAGCCTGCGTAAGTATAACAATGCTATCCTAGGTGACCCTTGTTTCGACAATCTTCGCGCGCTTTCTCCTACAGACTTGTGATGCTCCGTATGGCTTAATAGTCATAACTAAACACGCGGCAACGGTTATAACTATAGTACACTCCCACCTAACTGTGC
>CAZADP010000082.1:0-5866 GCA_964483905.1 uncultured Candidatus Bathyarchaeia archaeon
ACTGTCACCAATCGGGGATTAAACAACGAGACGGATGTGGAGCTATTCTTGATGGTAAACGGTAGCATTGTCAACTCTACTACTATTCCAGAATTGCTCACTAGCCATTCGCACACTATTACCTATCTTTGGATCCCGGCATTAGAAGGAGCATACAACGTAACTGCATATGGCTCACCAGTTCCATACGAGAAGGTCATAGCGAACAACCAAGCAGCAAAATTCGTTGCGGTTGCATATCCTTTGATCCGCCCAATTGAAGGGCAATACGCAAACTACACGATATCCCAAATTGACATCAACACAGGGACAATAACTGGCACAGGAATGTGGAATTTCACCTACTTCCGCTATATTTCACCTTATCAAATCAACATAACAATGTTAATGATAGATCCTTCTGGATATACACAAAGTGGCTGGATGATCGTTAACATCATGAACAGAATGGTGGAAAGGGATAGTGGCATTTATTGGGTTGGTATGTGGTATCCAGGCTGGATAGAAACAAATGTTACCATCGGCTCAACAATAAACCTCCTAGACAGCGCAGTCACCATTGTAGACAGCGAAATTATATTTGTAGGCATCCGTCTTATAGACTGCTGGAAGATACGGCTAGTACAATACGAATACATCTACGCTTTTTGGTATGACAAAGCTTCCGGTCTATGGACAGGCATGGAAGCGGCAGGCCCGTACACTATGCGTATGGTGTTAGCAGAGACAAACATTCCAATCGGATTTAAGCATGACCTTGCCGTGATGTTGGATGCCCCATTATATCTTGAACCAAGTGAAACAACAATTCTCAACGCAACCGTTTATAACACGGGGTTAAGCAATGAAACGGGTGTCGAGCTTCAAATATTAATAAACGACACTTCAGTCAGTTCCACGGTGATTCCAGAGTTAATGAACTATTCTTCTGAAATCCTGAGCTACCTTTGGAAGCCCACAGTGGAAGGAGTCTACAATGTGACGGCGTACGCTCCGCCTGTGCTTGGCGAGAACTTCACCTTGAATAACGCGAAATCGGCAATCATCCATGTTCAAATTCTCCCCGACATCGTTATCGTGAATGACAACAACGGAGATTCTTGGATTAATGGAACGAGCCTGTCGGAGTTCGAGATGGCTCTCACAACCGCAGGCTATGACTGCTTCGTTTGGAACGAATCATCTATGGGCAATCCACCCTTAGACTTTCTGACAAAGTTTAAGCTTGTTATTTGGACTTGTGGCGATTACTGGGATTGGGCTGTTGACCCAGTCGACGCTGCGACCTTAGAGTCTTATCTTGTTCAGGGTGGAAACATCCTTCTCGAAGGCGAGGATATTGGCTACGACCATGGCGCAGACAGCTTTATGATTAACGTGGCCCACGCTATAATGCAAGAGGACGACACGGAAGCCCCGGGGTTGACAGTAACCGACCCAGATCACGCAGTAACTCAAGGTTTGCCAACCAACTTCATATGGCTTACAATTCCACCATATGATGATGGAGTTTCTCCGACCAATGGCGGAGCCGAAGTAATTCAGTATACAGGGACAACATGGACGGCTGTCACAGTTTTTGAAGGAGTAAGTGTTGGGTCCGTTGTGTATTACTCGTTCCCACTTTACTGCCTAGCGCAACTAGAAAGAGAAACTCTGACAATCAATTCAGTAAACTGGCTTCTTCCACAGGAACACGACCTCGCTGTGGCCTTAGAAGTCCCAGTATTCCTTAAGCCCGGCGATTCATTGCTACTTAACGCAACTGTCTACAACCGAGGTTTAAGCAATGAGACTGATGTAGAACTGTTTGTGCTGATCAATGGAAGCACAGTTAACAACGTGACAATCAGTAAGTTGCTGCCCCGTTCTTCCTATACGCTCAGCTGTGCATGGACACCGACTATTGAAGGATTGTATAACGTGACAGCTTACGCTTCGCCTGTCCCCGGAGAAGAAAACCTAGCCAACAATGTAGCGTCAAGGTATGTTGGTGTTGGCGTTGTGCCACCCGGCGTCACTGCCGTTTACGTGTCTCCCTACAACACTACCGTAATGCTTGGCCAAAACTTCACAATAACAATCATGGTCGCTAACGTCGAGGACCTATACGGTTGGGATGTCAAGTTACATTATAACACCAGCGTAATACAATGCACAGAAGCATTCTACCCGCCAGACCACGTGTTCGCTAGGCAACCCTTTGTCGGAGTAATCCCAATTATTGACAACACCCTGGGTTATGTACAATTTGGTTGCTCACTCATGGACGAGGTTCCTAGATTCAATGGAACCGGTAAACTCTGCACATTCGCATTTAACGGTGCATCCATCGGCGATTCCGGACTTGTCTTCTCAAAACCATACGGTGAATATACGTTCCTCTTTAACTTCGATTTGGAAGTGATACCGGCCCTACTGGTTGACGGGATCGTGGAGGTCTACCTACCGCCAGTTATACGTGATGTGGCTATAAGTTATGTCTCGCCGTCCGCCACTCAAGTCTACACTGGATGGACCGTTAACATCACAGCTGTCGCCGTAAACAAAGGAGACGTCAACGAAAACTTCACTATCACTGCCTACTATAACAATAGCCCTATCGAAGCACAAACAGTCACCGATTTGGCTCCAGAAGAAAACATCACCCTAACTTTCAGCTGGAACACCGTAGGCGTAACACCCGCCAACTACACAATAAAGGCTGAAGCCAGCATTATCCCAGAGGAAATTAATACAGGAAATAATATTTTCGTTGATGGCGAGGTAAGAATCAAAATGTTTGGGGACGTAAATGGCGATGGAAAAGTTGACATGAAAGACGTAGGCATAGCAGCAAAAGCCTTTGGAACATTCCTCGGCTCGCCAATGTGGAACCCTGAAGCCGACGTAAATGGCGACGACAAAGTTGACATGAAAGACATAGCATTGATAGCCAGAAACTTTGGAAAAAAATGAAGCTGACAAGAAACTTCATTGTCCCTCATTTCTTGAGATTGGAGGGGACTATTGCTATCATTAAAACGATATCATCCTAGATGCTTTTATGTTCAAAAGTTTAAGGTGTCATCATTAGTTTAAATCAAAACTGGGGCTATAGATTCTGAGATAGGAAAAGTTAAAATATAGAACAAACTTCTATAAATAAACTTTAGGTGTTTAGAGTGAAAAAAATAATGAAAAATAAGCTGTCAGAAACTTCAATTCTTCTGATGCTTACCATAGGCTTACTCGGGGCATCCCTCAATATCCCCAACCTCGCTAAAGGTCAAGTACCCAAGCCAGAGCTCAGGGTCGAACCAAGCACTTACAAAGCTACACATCTGAATGAAACTTTTAACATAAACATAACTATCAACGACTTAGACATGGGCTTGAGAGCTGTTGCCGCTGAATTTAGGCTCCTCTACAACAATACGCTCTTAAAGGTTGTAGATGTAACCGAAGGGCCTTTCATGAAGGATCCAAGATGGAACCTTTACGGTACCTACTTCATAAACTACACTGAACTCGATGGAATCTATGGGCCTCACGTTCTTGTTGGCATTCTAATCCTTCCAAACCCAGCAACAGGCGAATACGACCAACCACAATTCCCTGAGGGAAACGGAACCCTAGCCACAATAAAATTCAAAACCATATACCGACCAACAGAGCCCAGCCCACCAGAAACATGCCTCCTAAGCCTTAATGACACTATGATCCTTGATGAAAATCTAAACGAAATTGAACACTCAACAAAAGATGCCGTATATCAAATTTCACCACTGACCATTCCTAAACTGAGTGTGGACCCCGGCATATACAGGGCCACCCATCTAGGTGAAACTTTCAACATAAGCGTAACCATCGGCAGCTTGGATTCGGATTGGAGGGTGGTGGCAGTTCAGTTCAGGCTTTGCTATAACAGTACGCTCTTAGAAGTTGTAGGCGTGACTGAAGGGCCTTTCATGAAGGATCCAAGATGGAACCTCTACGGCACCTACTTCATAAACTTCACCGAACCCGACGGAGTCTACGGACCACACATTCTAGTAGGAATCCAACTCCTGCCAAACGCAACAACCGGTCAATGGGCACGCTTCCCAGAGGGAAGCGGGACCCTGGCTACAATAACATTCAAAGCCGTATATACACCGGTGGAGCCTGAGCCGCCAGCTTCGTGTGACCTACAGCTTTCAGACACCCTACTCCTTAACGATAACATTATAGAAGTCATCCACTATTTGGAACATGGCTATTATGTAGTCGTTGAAATACCGGTATATACAATAGATGTCGAAATGGACGTCGGTACAATACATTTCGGAGGGGAAATGGCTGAGTTCTATATATTCATATCCAAGCTTGGACAACCTGTTGACGCCTCGAAAATCAGCGCTACGCTCTATTATAACGGGACTCTTCTAGCGGACCTATCCGACAAGGTGAAACATATTGCAACTGGACTCTACCAAATACCTTACACCATACCGGCATATGCTTCAAGTGGCACATATGCACTGATTGTTAAGGCGCGTTATGATACTCTTCAGGGGAACGCCCTTAAAACCTTCTTAATAAGTCAATGGATAGAAGGTATTCTGAAAGACATTGAAGGTGAAATAGCAACAGTGATAGTGCCTAACTTGGGAGAAATCAAAGCAAATCTAACAGCCATTGACGCAAAACTTGTTGGCATTGATGGAACTACAGCAAACATAGAAACTAGTATAGGCCAGATTCAAGCTGATATAACTGACATTGACGCAAAACTTGATTCGATTGACGGAAATATTGCCACAATAAACTCAACCTTAGGGAAAATTGAAGTCGACACAGCCGATATAAAAGCCACACTTATTTCAATTGACGGGTACGCTACAACAATCAACACAACAGTAGGATTAATTCACACAAAAGTCGATGCCATCCACTTAAAAGTAGTAAATATTGACTGGGAAACAAAAATAGCTAACATTCAAACAAGTCTCGGAACAATCAAAGGATACGTAGAAGACGTCGACGACGGAGGCTTAGCCACAATCAACACAGACCTAGGCACAGTGAAGATCAACATATCCGACATCCAAGCAGCTCAGGGAACATTAACATCTCTCCAATATGTTATTCTCGTGCTCGCATTGATAGCAGCGATAGGCGCCGTCCTCAATGTAATTTACACACGCAAAAAATAAAATCTTGACTCTCCTTTTTTTTAAAAAAATTTGAACTTGAACTGAATTAAACTATCTTGTTAAATATTTCAAGTGCCCTAGGGTAATTGTGTATAATTGTTTGCGTAGGTTGTCACCAACTAGGTTAAACTTTTGAAGTTTTCTAATTTCTTCTGCCAATTCTTTATCTTCCAGAACTTCGGCTATCCATTTTTCAAAGTCACCACGATAAAGGTGAAACTCCAAGGATTTCACATTGACTTCATTTATTTTTTCCATGAACTCTTTTAGGGAAGAGGCGCTTTCGCCAGTGTAGTTTCCGATGGATGTGAAGAAGTAGAATGCCTTTTCTCTTGGAACTGTTTTGATAACTTTTGGTGTTACTTCGCCTTTCAAGGTTTGTCTTCCCCTATTTTATTATGTATTTCTTTTATAAATCTTGGCTTTTGTGGGTCATTAGCCATTAGAAACTGAGTTTCCTTAAACTTCTTAGTCACTATTGACGTGCGAATTCTTAGAACTCCTGGTAAAGGTGCAACTGAATTTGCAATGAAGTCGTGTAAGCTTTCTTGATTTTGTGCAACAACTTTTGCTATTATTTGAAGCTCTTCTGATAGAGATGAGTAAACTTCTAGGACTTGTGGTGCCGAGCCGAGGGTTTCTGCAACTCTCTCGCTTTCTTTAGGATCTGTGTAAATTGTCATTATGGC
>CAZADP010000083.1:0-5825 GCA_964483905.1 uncultured Candidatus Bathyarchaeia archaeon
CAAAGCGTTTTTCCAGTTCTAGTCGCTCCGTGTGGTCTTCGTCTGCGTAGGTGCTTTCGATTATCACTGCGTCCAGATCCCCGTATTCCATCTTCGCGCCTTCCAAAAGTCTTGTGTCTACTATGTTGAAGTCGCCTGTGTAGAGTATTCTCTTTCCCTCAGCTTCGACTAGTATTTGCGCGCTTCCAGGAGTGTGTCCAGCGTTTAAAAGCTGAAATTTTATGTCTCCAATTTTTTCTTCGACGCCGAAGTCTATGTGCTTGTTGCTCCGCATCATGGACCTTAGTTCAAGGTATTCAAATGGTAAATAGTAGCTGGAAAGGTGGATAAAGTCTGCAATTAGAAGCTGGGTTAATTCCAAATTTAGCTTATTTGTATATAGCGGCTTCTTTTCGTGAATGTAAAAAATGGGGACTGCACCTGAATGGTCAAGGTGGCTGTGGGTTAAAATTAACGCGTCGACTTCTTTTGGTGGTATGTGCATCGGAAATCCTGGTTCGTGATTTAGCATCACTCCATAGTCTAGCAAAACTTGTGTTTTCTCTGTCTTTACGGCTATTGCTATTCTGCCAACTTCACGGGTTCCGCCTAGAAACCCGACTTGTAATGGACTCATTTCTTTTCATCTGTTAATTCAGTAATCATGCCCTTCGCTCTTTTAAAAATGTATTGACTTACCTGTTGATGCAATTCTAACAAGCCCCTTTTTTATAGCCTTCAAGATTTCATCAATGTCTGAAGATGCTTGAACTTCCGTATAAACAGCCCATAGTTCATTAATTTGATGTGCGTCGCTGCCAGCAAGACCGGGCAAACCCATTGTTTTCGAAAGGTTTTCAGCCAGCTTATTAACTTGTGTTGTCGAAGCTCCATTTAGAACCTCTACTGCGTCAAAATCGTAGTTTTTCGCCGAGTCGCCTAAACCATACGCCCTATACGGATGCGGAACAACTAATAAACCGCCTCTTTCTCTTGCAAAACTAATTACGCTCTGGGCGCTCCATGGTGTGTGTGGTAGTTCTTCGGTGCCTAAGATTATTATGTCACCTTCACTTGTACTTACTTCGACTCCTGGAATTATTAGGATATCTTTGTATGCGGAGGCTAATTCCCGCACTTTGTGATAGCCTTCTAGCGTGTTATGGTCAGTTATCGCAATGGCCTTGATTGATGGATGTCCATAAAGCTGGTCTACTATACTTTTTGGATCGATTGATCCGTCAGATGAATATTTTGTATGAATGTGCAAGTCAACGCGAATCAAGCTTATTCGCTCAACATTTTTCTCAAAATTTTCCTTAGAGTGGTCAGCAAGGTTTTGTTTAGCTTTCTTTTAAAATCAACATATTTAAACGTGGTGCCCTTCCTTCGGCAAGATCTCTTCGCTCTATCCATTATGATTTTACCCCAGTCTTCTGCGCCAAACAGGACCACCCCCCTGTAGTTATTGCGGTTGATGTAGTCTGCTACTTGGCTTGCGACGTATTCCATAGTTTCCTTGTCGAGTGGGAAAACCGTCTCATGCTGGGATAGTGGATAGACTTCGTCTAGTTCGATTGGTATAACGCCGAAGGGAGCGGCGTAAAAGCATACGTGAACATTGTTAAAATGTCCTTCACATAGGTCCTGAAACAGTTTTGCGGTACTTTTGAATTCTTGTGCCTTGTGGAATGGCTTATTTCGAGTCTGTGGCATAAGCAGAAGAATTTTAGCGTCTGTTGGTGGTGAATATCTTTCTGCGAGTTTCTTTCTGTGTTGTACAACCTCTGGCCGAATAAGTCCGACGGAATTGAAAAAGAAGATTCCACTCTTTTTCACTGTTGGACTGTGTTTTTCAATGAAACCTTCGTACTGCTTCAGCTTTTTTAGTGCCTGCATTAAAGCTGGATGCCCGTGTGCCCTCCTTTCTACATGTTCCCATAATCTGCCATCTTTAACGGCTTGTTTTATGCGTTTCAATTCGCCACGGCATACATAGAGGTTGTGTTCAGCTAAGAACGCATGTCTCTCCTCTCGAGGGGTTTCCAAAACTTCTTTTGGAGTTTTGTTTGAGCATTTTGGGCAAGTGCACGGAAAATATTCAAGTTCATTCAATCTATGAGTACCCGTCTCCGTCATGTAACGATTTTCTCTAGCATATATAGCATAGGCTGCAGAGTCAAAAAGGTCGCATCCAAGGGCAACAGCCAAAGAAAACATAAAGGGGTGTCCAGCCCCGAAAAGATGGAGAGGCTTTTCAATGGGTAAATTCATTTTGGCAGTCAGAATCATGTCAACTAGAACATCAAACCTGTAGCGTTCCATGACCTCGGTTGGGCTTCCTAAAGCGTATATTTGAAAGGGTAGTTTTCCCATTTCGGAAGCAGAGTTTGCCACAAGATCTAGGTGTCTGCCTCCTTGAACTGGACCGACCCAGAGAATGTCATCTCGAGTTTTTATGTCAAAGAATTGCACTGCCCGCTTCAACGTTTCATTTACCGTTTTCTCCGCATACGCCTTTGAAACTTTCCAGCCCGTTGGCCAATCCAAAATCGTGGCTATATCCGTGTTTATGCCCTCTTGATATTCCACAATTTCCTCCGGACTTATTTTAATGTCTCCATAAACAAGGATTTGGTATGCCCCAGAATCAGTCATTATGACCCCCTTATAGTCTAGAAAGTTGTGTAAACCTTTTTCTAATGGCTGGGTCTGAAAATGCTTCTTCAGTATGCAAGCGTTCGTTATTAATGCTTCAAAACCAAAATCCTCAAGAATCTTTTTAGGAGAAATTGCTTGCACAACAGGGTTTATCACCGGAAACAGAAGTGGGGTTTCAATAGTCCCACTTTTTGTCTTGATTTTTCCGATCCTTGCAAGCAGGTCTTTGTCTTTTATTTCAAAGGTCATGATCAGACCTAAACAAACTCAACTAAACACACTTATAAAAAATGTTCATTAGCTATTGCATACTCCGTCCATGATTTCTTACTTTAACTCTGGTTTCTTTTAACGGAAGCGGTAGTATGGAAGACAGTCCTATGGCGAAAGCAGAAGCATAAAACGGTGCATACACGCCCCAACCATCCCAAAGAATGCCGCTGAGAGCATTTCCAATCATCAGTCCTATCCAGAAAGTCGTCGCTGAAACCCCATTCACGAGGCCCCACTTTGCAGATGGTGTAGCTTCCATCATTAAAGTTTGAAATGCAGGCCATGAAGCATTCAATATGGCATTTGACAGAAACATGAAAACAATTAGTTCTAATGTGCTTCGAGAAAAGGCAAACAGCAAGAAAAACGGAGACGACATCAAGAAAGTTGCGAACATGACCTTCCTTCTGTCAAAGATGTCGCTGCATTTGCCTGCTGGAATTTGCACAACTATGGAGGCAAAGCCAAAACCAATGGCGTATAGTATGCCTATAAACGCGTATTCTGCATGAAAGCTCCCTTGGACAAAGACTGGAATAACTGGCGCGGTCACGCCTATGCCTAAGCCTTGAACTATGTTAATCAACGAGAACACAACTACTGCAAACAGATATCCATCAGTCACCTCAGCCTGTTTATTCTGGTAGTCTAAAGCTTTCACTTGCGGCTTCCGTCTCGTCTCTTGCATAAGAAGTGTAAGAGGAAAAACGGCGAGTATCAATGCGAAACAGGCAAAGAAGGGAAAGCGTATGCCAAACGAATCCGCGACAATTCCACCGACAAAGGGGGCAACAGTGGAGCCTACCAACCAAGAAATGTTTGTCCAGCTGTATGCGGAAGCCATAGTCTTATTTGAGGATTCATCCGCTACAATTGCCCATCGGAGAGGTATGTATAATCCCGTGGCTAAGCCTGACAGCATGACCCAAGGCACTAAATCTATCCAGTTGTTAGCTAGAGCGTACATTAATGGCGGGAAAGCAGCCAGCAATGTCCCCAGAGCGTGCAGTCGTTTTCTACCATATTTGTCAGACAGGAATCCGCTTAGAATTTGCATTACAGCAGCGACAGCATTAGATAAAGAGAACACGAATCCAAGTTCTGTCATGGATGCGCCGAGAGAACTTTTTATGTAAATGGGCCATATTGGACCAATCAGGTTAAGGGCTAAGGAGCTCACTAGGAAGACGATGGAAAGGATCAGTATGTTTCTCCCGTAAGACATAAATCGACTCAATTCGGTTGCCCCTTGCCAAACTGACCAACCATCCCCTCCAAAATGAAAGTAGCCTATTTAAGAATTATGGACTACGCGCGTTTCATTTGAGCTAAACATACTTATATTGTGTTTTCTCTAGATTATCTGCCCACTGCAAAGGAAGCCACAAACATGGTTTGCACAATTGAGATTCACGAAAAACCAAAACTCAATGACCCTATCTTAATTGAAGGCCTGCCAGGAATAGGTTTCGTAGCCAACATTGCAGCTTTGCATTTAATCCATGAACTAAACGCCAAACCTTTCGCCGAGATTATCTCCGCAACCTTTCAAGATCTAGCTGTAACGACCGAAACAGGCGGTACACGTTCCCCAATAAATGAACTTTATTACTACAAAAGCCAAGGAAACCGCCGAGACTTAATCATATGGTATGGCAACACTCAGGCTCTGACGACTTTTGGGCAGTACGAGCTTTGCGGACGTGTCTTAGACATAGCTGAGGAGTTAGGTTGCCATTTCCTAATAACTTTAGGCGGGTTTAAGCAAGAAGAGGTAAGAAATACTCCGAATGTTTACTGTGCCGCCTCAGACCCTGAAACCCTAAACGAAGCCCTAAGCCTTGGAACAAAAATAATGGTTGGCCAAGTATTTGGCGTCGCTGGGCTTTTAGTCGGACTTGGCAAAGTCAGAGGTTTTAGGGGCTTCTCGCTTCTGGTGGAGACTCTCGGCACATATCCGGACGCAAATGCTGCTCGTCACGCTTTATCGGCTCTAAGTAAATATTTGAACCTGAACCTCGACTTGTCAAGATTAGATACCGCGACTGAAGAAACTAGAAAGATATTGGAGTCCTTCGGTTTGATCAGAACCATTAGAGAAGAAAAGAAGAAAGAAGAACAACCGTTTCGTTGGTTTATCTAGCCCTTTGCTTCACTGATGAATTGTTCATAAACTTTTTGCACACGTTCCGCAGCAGGACCTGAACCCTCCACAACACCCTTCTCCGTTGCTTTAACCTTGTCCATAACCCATATGAACCCCTTGTCTTCGTAAAGTCTAACCAATCTTGGAAACACCTTTTCCAAGCGGTCTGCTAGAGCCTTCAGGTCAAAGGGTTTTTCAACGCCAAGTATTTGGGCTACAACGTTTCCATTAAGAAAAACCCTGTGCAACATTTTCCCTCCCTCATCCTTCGCATCTCCCAAGCATAGACTTAAATTGTCCGGGTTTATGCCTATCAAAGTTCCACTGTAAGCCTTACCGGTTGTTGTTGCAACAATCACCGTCTTATCTACAAGTGCTGCAACCTCGGTGAAGTATCTCCTCTGAGCTACTGACAACAGCCTAACCTCCACTATCACCTAACACGTTATGAAAACACGTATTTAGGATTTTAATCAAGCCAAATGCAGATTAGTTCTTTTAGCTTTAGCGCGCGCTAAATGCTGGGCTGGAGTTTAAGTATAACTCCTCAGCGCCTAATTTATTTGACCTAAATAGAGAACCTAAAACAAACGCACGCACAAAAGAAAACTCAACTCCAAGAAACAACAACGCTCACTCTATAGTGAAAGGTCTAGTTTTCTTTCTTCTAGGTTTTGCTTCAACATCACCATTGTGTTAGCTGCCAAATCCTGGTAAACAACAACATTAGGGCCAACCCAGCTGTTGTTCCCAACCTTGACGCCTG
>CAZADP010000084.1:0-5825 GCA_964483905.1 uncultured Candidatus Bathyarchaeia archaeon
TGGTAGCCCGGGAAAGACCTGTGCATATGCTCGCATATACCATTCCCTCTTTTTCTTGGAGTTTATCATGTCTGTAGATTTAGAGCTTCGTGGTTATTCAATTTGCCGAAGCCAAAAAGTCTTAGAACCTGCGTTCGTATTATGCCTGCGCACATGAAAATTAGGGCACGGCGTGTATGGTTCCGTCTTTGTTGTGGGTACAAATCCTCTCATAATGGTTCTCTTTAAGCATTGATTCAATCTCTAAGGGGTGGTGCTTGACCAGTAGATGACAACTTGTCACCATTCATAGTTGCTTTCGGTTCGGCTATAACTTTTCTGCCAAATCAAAAAAACTAGCTTTTCAGGATGAGAAGAACTGGCTTTATCCAAATTAATGACTCTACCGAGCTATTTATCTGTCTGATGATCGATCGACTTTGATCCGATCGATCGATAAGCTACGAACCAAGGGTTTGTGGTGTCAACATCTAGAGAACTCTTGTGGAAGAATGTTTCATACAACAGGCAAAGTAACTATCTCTAACCCAGAAATGCGTATTAAGGTTTTTGAACGAAGTCGCAGACTTGCCAGAAGCATGGTCCATAGACTTGAAAATGAGCAGTCCGACCTGGACAGTTTCGTTAGCTAAGGTTTGGATCGGTCAATGTATTCCTATGAATGAGAAGTGTGTGGTCTCTCCATGGATGATGTTGAGTTCCGTGTCAACGTTAGTCGTGATGTTCGTCCACTCGGCAGTCTTGCCGAAGTTCTTGGCGCATGTGCTTATGTCTAGAATGTTGATGTTTCCATCATCATTTATGTCGGCGGTTGCGTTCCAGCGGGGATCGCCAAGCTTCGTTCCGAAGCACTTTGCCACGAAGCCTATGTCCAGTATGTTGACCTGACCATAATTGACCATGTCTCCCAATATTGGAGTGTACTGCATCATCTGCAGGATACTCTCCCGACCTAGCGCCATGTTCGTGTCGTCATAGGCCAGGCTGACCGCCACGTTGCCAGAATAGCTTGCCGTCACCCTAACGTCGTAGTACTGTCCCACAAAGTCTGCTGAGAGAGGCGCCTCAACCGTTGACGTTTTGTATGTCGTCGCACTGCCCGCGGCTATAACGTTAGAGAAGGTCAGTTCAAGATCGCTTGTTGGATCAACCGTCACGTTCACGCCCACGACAACCGTGATGTTCACGCCCACGACAAGTGTGATAGTGTTTTGAAAGTGTATAGCCGTATAATCCGGTGGGTTAGCCGCCGCGGCCCTAAACCATGTGACGGTGAATGAGTAGGTTCCAAGGGCAAGGTCGCCAGGCTGAAACTGAAAGAAAAACTGGTTATGCATTTCGTCTGTTTCGTTGAAATAGACTGTGTAATGGGTCATAGGCGGGTTTTCGAAGTTTGGTGCACTCGTCTGTAGAGTTATGTTGGTTTGTTGGGAATCTAGGAATGCGCTTCGTTCGTCCGCGGTCAGGTTACTCCAGCTGCGAAGCAGAAACCCGTGATTCACATAGAAGTAGTCCGAGGAACTGACATACTGAACTGACCTGCTACCGGGGTAAACATTGACTCTTGCTCCTACGGTCCTAGAGATCAATATTTCAATTTGATATATCTTCGCATCTTTCCAGTTCTCATTTGTTCTTTGAGTCGCCCATAGATACTGACCGTCCCAAGCAAGGTCCCATGTCCCCTCACTTGCGGCATATATTTCTCCGACGATTCTGCCGTCTTTGTCGATTCTACATATGCCTTTACCGCCGGGAGCCCAGAAGTAGTTTCCATCCCAAGTTAACCCACCCCCCGCCCATCCTTTTGTTTCGATCGTGTCAATTAAACTGCCTGATTTATCAAGTTTGTAGATGGCAGGAGTTGTCCAACCCATCAAATAGAGGTATTCGCCATCCCACGTGATGCCCTTTGCTCCGCCCTTTTTGTCTGGAATTTCAAATGATGAAAGTACATCACCGTTTGTGTTCATCTCGTAAACTTTTTTCTCTGCAAAATCGTTTATCCAAAGGTTTTCCCCATCATATGTCATGCCCCAAGCTTGTGGTCCTGGAAAAATCCAATGGGCTCTGATCTCGCCAGTCTCGGGATCGAGTTTATACACATCTCCCCACAGAGCTGCGGTCCATATGTACTTCCCGTCCCAGGTGATACTCCAAGTCAAGCCCAACCCTTCGCCAATCTTTTTGATTACTCTTCTCGTCTCATCTTCGTCTGGATAGACATACATGTACCTGTCCTTCTGCTGGTCCCCTGGAATGTAGCCAAGCTCATAAGGTCGGTTATCAGGATAGTCATAGATTATCTCACCAGCGCCGTTCCCCTCAATATTCTGTACGGAGTCGGATGGTGAATAAGCTATTTTGACTTGGTTGTTTTCAAACTTGTTTCCTTGTGCCATAACTGTGTTTGATCCTTCTCCGCATTGAATGCCAGCTTGATAATTGTCTTGAAGGGTGTTGTTCAAAGCTATGAGGGTTCCATGATCATCTACGGATAGTCCATTTGCATGATTCTCTTTAACTATGCTGTGTTCTACTCTTGCGGTGGATGCGTCTATATGAACACCATTTGTTCCGGACCTCCAGATTGTGTTATACTGTAGGGTTGCATTGTTGAATTGCTCCATTGCAATCCCATTATATCCGTTTTCGTAGATTAAGCAGTATTCAATCAAGGGTTCACAATAAGATTCTAGATAAATTCCCTCCCAATTGTTCCATCTTACAATAGAATGGGATATCGTTGGGCTGGAGTTCCACATGTTTATTCCCTGTTGTGCGAACTCTAGTATGGCATATTTTATTCTGCTTTCTTTCTCCGCATTCATAAACCGTATCATGCGCCAATCACCATTAATGGCATCTTTTGCATCAGAAGTAAACCAAATCTGGTTTTCCGGAGTTCCAACAGCCTTCAGGGTGCCAGAAACTGTCATTCCTAGTCTTTTGTAGACTTCTCTATACCCTCTGTAATGTCTAAACTTAACAACCGTACCAGCATTTATTGTCAGCGTGATCCCTTTCGGAACATCTACATCTCCGGTGACAAGAATTTCTCCACTCCAAGTCTCATCATCAGTAAGTGTGCTGTTTTTCTCAATCACAGAACTTGCTTGCAATGACAATCTGGGTTCAGTAGCAGATGCGGGTGCAACAAATCCAACCGAAACAAACAATGAGATTCCAATGCCGATTGATGAGGTCAACAGTAGAAAAGCCACAATCAGAGAAACGAGAGTCCTAACCCGCAAATTCCTTTCTCCATATTAAAAATGCCTGTGCAGCTAGTTAAAACTTTTGGAACACTCTTCAGTTGCCATTGTTTGGTAAATGAATTACACGAAGTCGCAAGCTGGTCAGAAGCATAATTCACAAGCTTGGCAACGAACAGCCCGACTTTGGGTTTGGTTTGGGGGAAAGTTTTGAGCCCTTGAACTGTTTTTCCTTGAATTTAGATCAATCGACAGTCGTCCAAGACAAGCTTCCACCAGCTGCCACCTACTGCCTGAAGAAAGCCAGTTTTGGTTTTGCGGAAAAGTTATTACCAAAAAGGAGAGAATCAAAATCGATGGCAAACTGAAATGGAGTGAATTGGTTTGTTGGTTAATATTGTCATATGGCGTGTTCCCAAAGAAAGGAGCAAAGAACAGTTTGAGGTCTGGCGTGAAATGATGGACTATCAGAGGGCTCATCCAGAAAAAGTCTATTACACTAGGTCTCGCTTCTTCACCTACACCGAAAAAGACTCAACGGAGGAGAACTGGATGTTCCTAGATGAATATGAACACCGTGAAGACTACGAGAAGTGGATAAAGGCTGTGCGTGAAGACCCAGAGCTGATTAAACTCATGGATGTTTGGTTCCCAAAATGGGACGCTCTGATTGTTTCTGGGTCTAAGAAAGGAGAAGTCTGGAATGAAGTCGACAAGCTCCGGGTCGAACCGTAGAGAGTATATGAGCTAAGCGAAAACCCAAGATTACTGTCAGACCACGAAAAGCCAAACGAAAGAATGTTTCTCTGTTCTACGCCTTCGACATATTCCTCATAACGCTCGTATCTTACATTGTCCTTTTGGCGATATGATATGTCAATCCGAAATCCTACAAAAAGTAGGGCCTTGGGAGAAATCACCATTACTGGCGAATCTAACCGTGATTGTTTTATGTTTCCAATATTTCACAATGAGAACCTCTTCAACTTCGTCCCTGCAAAGTTTACAAGTAACCCGCCAAACGTCGTTTCCTAAGTCTTCTGGTTCGCCCCAGTCGTGCTCTCTCTCATAGCATTCCTCAGGCACATCTCTCATTTAGGCTTTAACCTCCTTCTTTTCAAAAACCACGTCTGGCGCCACTTTCAAGCGGTTGCGATCCGTGTGCTTCATACCTAAGATCTGTTCATTAACGAGATCATTTAGAGCTTGATTAACTGCCTGCGGCGTACAGGCCCACGCATCATCGATTAGCCGATTTTGAACCTCACCTGAACTCTTCCAATTATTGAAGAAACCTTTCTTGGCAAGCGCCAGGATCTTGCCCTTAACCGTGTCAGTCCGAAGAGGGCCAACACGCTTTTCCACAGGCTGAACATCAACAATAGTCGTAACAGTCTGCAAGCCAACAACTGCACCAGAAGGCGTAGGTATGCTCGCAGGTAGATGCGTAGTCAACTTTTTCTCAACGATAGCTGTTAAAGTGTTGTCGAAAGACTCATACGCTTTGAACTTCTCTAGCAACTCCTCCTTCTCAGTCTCCAGAGCAAGGATCCTCTCGGTCTTGTCTTTCTTCTCCTGCTCCAAAGCTGCTATGCGATCCTCATAGGCTTTTGTTAACTCTTGAAGTTTGGCTGTCAGGTCCGGTGTTTCACGTTGCGGTCCAGGACTCTTCAGCATTTCCGATATAGCAATTTTGATGTCAGCCTTCTTCCTCAGCTCTTCATTCTCACGCTTGGTTGCCTCAACTTCAGCTCGTAGTCGTTCAATCTCTGACCTCTCGCGTTTTTTGGCCGCCAAAGCCTTCTCTATGGATTCCTTCAGTGAACCTAAAGTTTGATTTACACCAGCCGCGAAGGGAACAGGCGCCACAAGCGGAGTGTCAGCTCCATGTGGGCAGGTTCTTTTTCGGACTTTAATTCTATGAATGCCAAACTTGTCCCAAACAATAAATTCGCCCGTTTCGAGGCTGATGATGTCTTTCTCTTCAATGAGAATGTGAAGCTTCTTAACTACGTACATTATGCCAGTTCTCGGGTCTAAATCAGCTGAGCTAGTGAATTTACCGAAAAGAATCACGTTGCATTGCGATAGAGGCGATTTATGGAAGTCAGCGGGCCGTTGCGTAATAAATATGGGAAATATGCCTATTTTGCGTCCATGCTTGGCGATCAGACTGACTCTAGCTAGGCTCTGCTTGCTCGTCTGATCCCACATCTGAGGCGCCCATGTGTCCGCCTCTTCAACAGCGAGGAAAAAGACTCGCCGATACTTTTGCTCGCTGCGATAAAGATTCCATAAGAAATCAGCTACAAACTTGCGCTGTTCGGTCTCTTCTTCCAAGTCGCTGACGTTTACTACGAGGTTTACCCCATTTTCAAGGCTGGCACGCACATACTCTCCAGCAAAGTCATGCTCTAAAGGCAAGTCTTGGAATTCGCCACCAACCGTCACGACATTATTGTAACGTGCTTTGAGTGTATGCCACTCCGTAATAGGCTCCAGGATTATTGCTTGACCCTTCTGATCCAAAACGTCTTCAACAACATCCGCAGCAACATTAGACTTCCCATGTCCGCTCATAGCCAAGATTGCAATACGCAAACCTTCCTT
>CAZADP010000085.1:0-5812 GCA_964483905.1 uncultured Candidatus Bathyarchaeia archaeon
CGTATTAAGATATCTGTTCTTGCCTTCTCTAGCGCTCGGGCTAGTTCTTAGCGGCATTTTCATTAGGATGACCAGAAACAACATGCTTGAAACACTGCGTCTTGACTTTGTTACCGCAGCAAAAGCCAGAGGATTAAAAGAAAGATCAGTAGTCTATGGCTACGCCCTTAGAAATGCATTTTTGCCGATTCTAACTATGATGGGGTTGCAATTCGCTCTCATTCTCGCTGGAGCGGTTCTAACAGAGACAACATTTTCCTGGCCTGGCTTGGGAAGATACATTGTTGAAAGAATCAATTTCAGAGACTATACGGCAATCCAAGGCGCAGTGGTCGTTTTTGGTTTATTCGTGGCTGCAGTGAGCCTCGTTGTAGACGTACTGTATGCCTATCTTGACCCTAGAATAAGGTTGTAGGGGGACAGATCAGAATGGTTGAAAAAATGCGAAGCGTGCTTGCACGTTTCACACCTGGCCTAAGAACATTGCTAAGCCGTGGTCCTCCAGGGTTGATGGTGTTTATTGGAATACTCATTGTCTCTTCAATAATCATTATAACGATAATCGGACCATGGATTGCCCCGCATAATCCATTCACTCCAAATGTTGGTAAACCACTTTCTCCACCTAGTAACGAGTTTCCTCTTGGCACAACCCGTGTAGGTCAAGATGTGTTGAGCAGGGTTCTGACTGGAGGCTCAGTGATGTTGCAGGTTGCTTTTCTTTCCGCGCTCTTGTGTTTCGTAATAGGAGTTCCTATAGGGCTCTTTTCTTCTTATGTTGGCGGAAAAATTGATAAAACCGTTTCAATGGTGATGGACAGCATGTACGCGTTTCCCGGGCTGGTCTTAGCAATAGCCATCGCCGCGGTGTTTGAAAGGGGGGTCGTCAGCATGGCTCTAGCTATCGCAGTAGTGTACATTCCATCCTATTTCCGGATAGTTCGAAGCCAAGTTTTGACAATAAAGGAACTGCCTTACACGGCGGCAGCCAAAGCCGCAGGTGCGAAATGGCACACGATTCTCTTTACACATATTCTACCAAATATGATTCCGTCCATAGTTGTAGTTGCGTCAGTAAATTTTGCAGATGCTATTCTTACAGCTGCAGGTTTAACTTTCGTTGGTCTCGGTGTCAAAGTTGACATTCCCGATTGGGGGTACGACTTAACAAGTGGGAGAAGGGATCTAGCAAGCGGAGCTTGGTGGGTAATAACTTTCCCTGGCCTAATGATAATCCTTCTAGCCTTAGGGTTTACACTCATCGGAGAAGGACTCAGCGAATTGACAAGCCCGAGACTCCGGGAATGAGGTGAACCATTGTCTCTCTTACAAGTCGATCACCTAACAATCGATTACAAAACTAGAAAAGGAACCATAAGAGCCGTCAACGACGTGTCTTTCTCGATGGAGAAAGGTGAGATTCTGGGGTTAGTTGGAGAATCTGGATCAGGAAAATCAACTTTAGGGCTGTCTCTGGTTCGCCTAGTACCCTACCCCGGGGTCATAGCGAGTGGACACATAAGGGTTGAAAAGAAAGACATCCTGCAGCTGCGTGACAGAGAAATGCGTTCTTCCAGGGGAAGAAAAATTGCTTTTGTCTTTCAAGATCCTATGACCTCTTTAAATCCTGTTAAGAAAATTGGGGATCACTTCGTCGAATTCTTACGTACACATACACCTCACATGAGCAAGAAAGACGCCCTCGAACGCGCAAGACACATTCTAGACGAGCTGGGAATCCCGAATGAACGCATTAGCGACTACCCTCATCAGTTTAGCGGAGGAATGAGGCAACGCATCATGATAGGGTTAGCAATAGCTCTCAATCCAAGCATAGTCATTGCCGACGAACCTACAACAGCTCTCGACGTAATAGTTCAAGACAGAATTCTTGACATCTTGAAAGACTTGTGCAGGGCGCATGACATGGCATTAGTTCTCATAACACATGATCTAAGCATTGTTTTGGAAAGATGTGATACCATATTTGTTATGTACGCCGGGCATCAGGTTGAATACGGTGAAAGCGAAGAACTATACAGAAATCCTAGGCATCCTTATACTCAAGGGTTACTACGATCAATTCCGAACATAGAGTTGGCTGATCAGAAACTAGATGCCATTCCAGGTTCCCCGCCAGACTTGCTCAACCCTCCGAAGGGTTGCCCATTTTGGCCTCGTTGTCCGCATGTTATGGAAATTTGCCGAATCAAAGTCCCCCCCCTCATCGGTTTAGAAGTTGGGCATCTGGTCAAATGCTTCTTGTATGGAGGAACATAAGCTTGAGCATATTATGGAACGTAGAACATCTGAAAAAATATTTTCCAGTGCAGAGAAGCTTCCTTGAGAAATTGTTCACGCGAAAGACTGAGTATGTAAGGGCTGTCGATGATGTGGATTTTTCAATCAGAAGCGGTGAGGTCTTTACCTTGGCTGGCGAAAGTGGGTGCGGGAAGACAACAACTGGGATGCTTCTTGCAAGGCTTATTGAGCCCACTTCGGGTACAATGTTTTTTGAAGGAAAAGACATTTGCAGTCTCAGGAGAGAAGAACTTAGGCATCTTAGGAGAAAGGTTCAAATTATTTTTCAGGATCCCTACGCTTCACTTAACCCAAGAATGAAGATCGGAAAGACCGTTGGACATCCTCTCGAAGTACATGGCTTGGCCAAGGGTTTGGAGAAAGAGAAGAAGGTTTTAGAAGTTCTTAACGAAGTCGGTTTGACACCTCCTGAAAAGTTCGTCGACCTCTATCCTCATCAACTGAGTGGAGGACAAAGACAAAGAGTTGCTGTAGCCCGATCGATAATATTGAGACCCGAGTTTGTCGTTGCAGACGAACCAGTTTCGATGATCGATGTCTCCATAAGAACAACCATTATCGATCTTATGCTAGACCTCAGAGAAAATCTTGGATTAACCTATCTATTTATCACTCATGATCTGGCCATTGCAAAGTACATTTCTGACAGAATAGCTATAATGTACTTGGGAAAGATAGTAGAGCTAAGTGAAAAAACAGAACTCTTCACAAATCCCTTGCACCCATACACAAAGGCTCTTCTTTCGGCAATACCTATCCCGAATCCTGAAAGAAAGCGACAGACAGTAGAGCTCAAGGGCGAGGTTCCCTCAGCGATCAGGATACCCAGTGGATGTCGCTTCCACCCAAGATGCTTCGCAGCCACAGCGGTATGTTCGCAAGAAGAACCCAAGCTTGTACGCATTAATGGTTCTGACCATTTTGTCGCATGCCATTATCCTGGAGCAGGACAGGAATAATAGATGGACTCGCGGTGCGCAGCGGCGCGCTTAATTTCTCGCGCATAGCTTTAATTACATGATCAACATTTCTTTCGAAAGATCATTCAGAAGTTTTCCCTTCTTCGTTGAAACAACTATGTCATCTTCAATCCTCACTCCAAACTCTCCAACGAGATATATTCCAGGTTCAATTGTGAACGACATGTTAGGCTTTAAGACTGTCTTGTTGCCAGGAGCTATGTAGGGTTCCTCATGTACATCCAAACCCAACCCATGTCCTGTTCTGTGAGTAAAGTATCTGCCGTATCCTGCATTCTCTATAATTTTTCTCGCCACACTGTCGACTTTTTCAGCTTCAATGCCTGTTTTCACAGTTTTTATGGCCGCCTCTTGAGCTTTAGAAACAGTTTCATAAATATCTCTTTGAGAATTCGTTGCTTCTCCTACGAAGACTGTTCTAGTAAGATCAGCATGATACCCTTCGTAAACCGCTCCCACATCCATCAAAACAACATCTTTTTTGCCAATTTTTCTATTTGATGTTTCACCGTGTGGAAAAGCAGAGTTACTTCCTGAAAGAACTAGACAAAATGGAACACTTTCGCCTCCATTTTGCTTTATTGTTTTTTCTATTTCAAATGAAATGTTTAGTTCGGTTACTCCTGGTTTTATGAAGTCTATTCCTGCCTTTATTCCTTCTTCAATAATACTTGCTGCTTTTTCCATTTTTTCCAATTCTTCAGCGGATTTAATGCTTCTAAGCTGGCTGAAAAAGTTTGAAGTGTCTTTAACTTTTATTCTGTGTGAGCACTCAGCTAGCATTCTGTAGAATTTAAATGGGAGACTCCATTCAACTCCAAAGACAGCCTTTTCCAACATCGACTCTTTTATGATTTTGTGGAGCAATACAGCAGGATTTTCTGAGTCGTCGTAACTCCTAACTTCTTTAAACAAAGACTGTTCTTGAGTTTTCTCAACTTCCAGTTTAGAGACTACAACTATTGGGGTACTTGTTTCCACGGGAATAATTATGCCTGCAAATCTTTCCAGGGATAATGTTGAGAAACCTGCGAAATACTTCATATTTTTCTCTGAATTAATTAAGAAGGCATCTATCTGAGCGTCTCTGCCAAGTTTTTTCAAACTTTCTACTCTTTCTGTATATGTTGCCAACCTGTATCCTCATCCCTTATGATATAACCTCTCAATCTTTTTAAATTCTTTTAAAAGCCTCTACTAAATCTGCCCGCTCAACTGAATGGCATAATCTTGCCTAAATTATATGTTCGGTCGCCCCGTAACTATGTTCTTTCGTTCGTGTACTACTTCGCTCGGTATAGAAATAAGATCATTGAACTAAGATTCTGAAAGAAGAAAAAGTAAGAAAATTTTTGTCTACAGTAGTTTCCCGTCTTTCATGACCGTTTTTCCGTCAAGCGTCCACGTTGGCTTCGGAATAATGAAGTCTTGATGTAAGTCTGAAGAAACCTTGCCGCCCATGTGAGAGTTATCTCCAATGGCTAAATGAACAGTACCTCTTATTTTCTCTGATTCAAGAATGTTATCTGGGCGTTTAGCGTTGGGGTTTGTTCCTATCCCTAACTCGGCAAGATTTCTCCGCGAAATATATGGTTCTTCCTTTTTCTTGAAATCCAGCAATCCCCTAAATTCATCGCCGATTTTTCCGCCGCCAATTATGTCGGTCACGTAACCTTTCTTGAATATCAAAGTCATTTTCTCCTTGAGATCAGGATACCAGTTCGGCTCGACCACAAGCTTACCTTCGGCGGTTCCTTCGACTGGAGCACAGTAAGCTTCTCCTGAAGGCAAGTTCCCCCAAGCCGCTTTATCTGTAAAGATTCCCGCATCGACCATGCCTTTTCTACCCTTCAAGCTAAATGTGATATCCGTGCCTCCAGGAGAGGTGACTTTCGCTCCATCAGCCTTTGTGATTAGCTCCGCAATCTTCTTTGTTTCCTTATCTATCTCACGATAATCTGCCGCCATCGGTCCGCTTGGATAAAACATTTCTGCAACAAACATGGGCATGCTTGCAACTCGCGCTCCAGCCTTACATGCATTTACCCGAGCATCTGTATGCGTCAGCGAGTAAGTCGTTATTGCAACAGCTACGTTTGTAGCTTTCATTTTTTCCTCAACTTCTTTTCCCGGGTAGGTTCCATGCTTACCTATCGATGGATAAGCAAAGAATTCAACTTTGCAATTAGGAAACTTTTCCTGTGCAATTTCGCTGACGTTTTTGGCTAAAACTGATCTTTCCATAGCCTCAGTAAGTTTGGCGCTGTCTTTTGTTTTCCATTCTTCTGTTGTTGGAACATCAGTCACAACCAAAATTTTTTCGCCTTTCTTGACACCCATGTTTATCTTAAGCATATTGACAACGCCATCAACCAATTTTCCTTTTTCGATCATATACGTCACCAATTGTAAAAAAAGAAAAGGAAAAGGCTTAGACCTTGCCGAGTTTCTTGGCTAATTTAGCAAGATCTGGATGCACAACTCTGCCTTTTTCGAAGATCTGTTTGCCG
>CAZADP010000086.1:0-5699 GCA_964483905.1 uncultured Candidatus Bathyarchaeia archaeon
TTGAAGGTCGACTTGCGATTTCGGTTGTGCTTGCAACCTTCGGAATAATGTTGCTGAGCTACCTGTACAAGGAAACAGGAACTATCAATTGTCTAAGCGAAAGCTTCGGCAGAATTGTCAAAAACTCAAAAGTAGTCTTGAGTGTACTTCCAGCTGTCATAGGATTCCTTCCTGTCGCCGGTGGGGCATTAATGTCAGCGCCCCTTGTGGATTCAGAGGCAGCAAAACTGAAGCTTAAACCCGAGAAGAAGGCATACGTTAACTTGTGGTTTAGGCACACCATTTTTCCAGTTTATCCGCTAAGCCAAGTGCTCATAGTGACGGCGGGACTAACGGCAACAACCGTACCCTCAATAATTGTGCGGCAAATTCCAGTAGTAATAGTCATGGTAATCATTGGCTATCTCATAAGCTTCCGAAAAGTTCCCAAACCTAGAAATGAAGAAAACACAAGATCAAACAGCGACGTAAACTCAGATCTAAGAAGTTTCGTTGTGGCCTTTTCACCGATTTTAGCAACAATAATTGCAGCAGTCGTTTTAGACTTAGTGGGTTTCGATCTAGCTAAACAAGGCTTCGACATACTCATAGCAACCGTAGTCGGGATAATTGTTTTGATCGCAATTTCCAATTTGAGCCTCAGAGTTTTTGTAAAACCACTTAAAAACTGGGGAATTTATGGAATAACACTCGCCGCTTATGGGGCATTATTACTTGGAAAAGTAATGAAAGCTATTAGAATTTCCGAGATTTTCAAAACGTTCGTATCAAATGGAAGCGTCGACGTCATCTTGCTCTTGACGATCATCCCGGCCGTTCTTGGAATGTTCACAGCTTCAGCTTTAGGAGGTGTGTCCCTAGGCATACCGATTCTAAGTGGAATCATAGCTCTTTCATCCAACATACCGAGAACAGCTTCATTAATCTATATCAGCGCCTTCTTGGGATACATAATTGCACCCACGCACCTTTGTTTTACATTTACAGCCGAGTACTTTAATTGTCCACTTGGAAAAATCTACAAGTACGTAATTCCCTCATTTTTGATGACATTTACAACCGCACTTCTAATCTATCTCTTGATTTAACATCCTCGCGAGTACGGAACCTTCTTTATAGCGTGGGCTTTTTCTAAACATGGGTCGGAACATCGTTGTGTCCCCCCAAGATTTGTGTCAGAAGTTATTCAGGATATTGGTTCTCCTCAAGAACGGATTCTAAAGACAGTTGGGCAAATGCGGGCCAAGCTGCTTCGTATATGAGAGTCTGCTATTTTATGGCTATAAACAACCCTCTGCTTTGTGACCATAGATTTTCTTCAAGGAAACTGGCTTCCTTGTATTCTGCTAAAGTGAATGCTTTGATGTAGTCTTTGTAGTCCGCAGCTAGCATTTTATGAATTTCTTGTGCGTGTTTGATATCTCCATCTGTTCCAATCAGATAATGCATGAAGACCAACCATTGTGTCCTCGTGAGCTTGCTGGTAGCCATTCTTACAAGTCTTAATTTGTCATTTTCATAAGTGTCAATTGCGACCTCTCTTTTCAGTTCTTTCCTTCTGGATGCATCGGACATTCCCATTCGTTAGGCTTTCATAGCAAGCATTACATGAAATGCACTCAGCGGTTAGTCCTCTAACCCCTCTCAACCACTTATTTGGTAGATCAGGCTCTCTGATTAGAGGACGGCACAAGGCAACAAAATCTGCGCTTCCTTCCGCTAATATTCTTTCCGCTACGTCTAGGGATCTGATTCCTCCAACCAAAATTAAAGGAACGTTAATCGCTCTCTTGATTTCTCTGGCGTATGGTAGAAAGTAGGCTTCCTTATCCTTAGACCTGATGTTGGTTCGAGAAGCCGTCAAATCTTTGTTATGTATCCTAGTTTCCCACATGCCCCCGCTAGTTTCAATGGCGCTAATGCCCATTTTTGACAGTTTTTCAGCAATCTTCTTAGACTCGTCAAGCTCTATTCCGCCTTCCAAGAAATCGCTAACGTTCATCTTTATCAATATAGTGAAATCCTTTCCTACCTTTTCTATAGCACTATTAAAAATCTCTTCAACTATCCTCATTCTATTTTCGGTGCTCCCACCGTATTCGTCTGTTCTCCTGTTGGTATAAGGGGAGAGGAACTCGCTCAAGAGATATCCGTGAGCAGCGTGAAGTTGAACAGCATCAAACCCCGCTTCTTTTGCTCTTCTAATTGCTTCAGCAAAAGCCTCGATGGTTTCTTTTATATCTTCAATCTTCATTTCTCGCGGCATTTCTTTCGCGACAGGTTCAAAAACGGCAGATGGAGCTACCGGGGTTTCTACAACAGTAGTTTGTCGACCACAGTGGGCTAGTTGTATGGCAACTTTACAGTTTTCACCTTGTTCATGTACTGTTTCTGTGATTCTGCGCAACCCGGGAATTAGATTGTCTCTGTCTATTCCAGTCATGTAAAGAGCACCCCTTCCGTCCCGTTGCACATAAGCATATCCAGTGATTATCAAACCAACTCCTCCTTTGGCGAGAGTCTCATACAGCTTTACGAGTCTATCAGTAACTCTGCCGTTTTCAGCGGCCATGGCTTCATAGGTGGCCGATCTGACTAGCCTATTCTTGATAAGTAATCCACCAATTTCCTTAGGCTCGAAAACCTTCATCTAGCCCACTTCTCAAAACAACTAGTAAGTAGGTAGTTTGAGACTATAACTACTTGCGTATGACGTTAGTCAATGTTGAGTCTTTGAAAACTTGCATTCTGATCTCTTTGTCCAGCCAAGGGATTCTCTTCTCTCTGTGTCTCCAGAAGGTGTCGGTAAAAATGTAATGAAAAGCTAGTCCTCTCCATCTTCCATATCTTTTGTTGAATTCCTCCGTTATCTCATCCGCCGAAACTAGCTTCTTGCCAAACATGATTCGGGAAAGTATTTTTTGCTCCCAAAGCCTCCCTTTCAAGTCAAAAATGTCATATCTTCTCAAGTATCCACTCAGAATGATTTGTGCTGTTGCGGGTCCTACTCCATACAGTTTCATCAACTCCTTTCTCGTGTCTTCAGTGTTCATTTTCCTCAGTTTCCACTCGTCTATTTCGTGTTTTGCAAAAGCTTCAGATACACGTTTGATCATTTTGGCTCTGTAGCCGACTTTTAAAGCTCTCAGCTCTTCTTCACTGACCCCATCTAAGTCTTCCGGGTTCCAGTAAGCAAACAATTCCTTGCCGTCGAATTTCAGTTTTGAACCGTAAGCATTGAACAGGTTGTTCATCATTTGAACAGTTCTTTTGACCATGGCATTCTGCAGAACTATTGAGATTATCATGAGTTCATAGAGGGAATTTGCACAGTTGACTCTCATCCCTTTCCAACGTTTAAACACTGTTTTAAGAAAACTGTCATCCCTAAATTCCATGAAGAATTCTGAAATATCCTCGTTGAACCCGTATCTCCAATCTAATTCTTCCACAATTCTTTCCATCTTATTTCCAGTAATCTCGCTCTCGGAATAGACTGTCAGATTGATCTTGGGCTCGTCGACAACACCTTTATTTTCCATTCTTAACCCAAACAGCCTTCTATCCAGATTCAGAGTCTGCCACGCCGCGTTCGGTTGCCATTCAAAGTCAGGCGTTGGAAAATAATGCGGGACATACACAGTTCCGTCAAAGTTGAATGGTGGAATTGGCCGTATCAGAGTCTCTGCGATTTCCATTCATTCGCTCCTGTTTCGAAGAATATCTAAGTAAACTTGATTATAATCTTAACTTGGAACAATTTGCAGGTCGTTTGTAATGCTTAGGAGCTGGTTTGAACCGACGACGAGTGCAGATGTCACCCGCAAACCCACTTTTTTTGTTTCTTGCTCTCCATCGTGCTTGTTTGCGCCAACTAATCTTGGCGCGCTCAAGCCAACTTGTTGAAATTCTCCAACGCCTTCTTGTTTGCCGCCAATGCCTTCTCGACACAAGAGGGAATCGCCAGTTCCTTCCTCGGAACTCGAACCTGGAACCACTCTCCGCTTTCCTTTGCTTCCTTAATCGTTGCCAATACTGCCTCTGTCATTCTTCCCTCCCTTATCATCTTCTCAGCTCTTTTCTTGTTTGATTCAGACCACTTGCTATTAGCCTTGCGAGGCACAAACTTTCGAGCAAACTTTTTCTGATTGACCCCGACAAATTCCATTGGAGCCTCCTCCCACACTGTGCATTGCTACTTTCGTTGATTTAAGATCGCTTGTGTTTCTCCGTGCCTTGTTTGATTCCTACGGCTTCCAAGTGCCCTCCCATTCCGACCAAGCTTGGAGTGTCACAGAACTTTGTCTCCAAGTCTAGTATTCTCTTGAAATTCTCCCCAACTATCTCATTTCGTTTTTCACTCGGAACAAAGTGAGTTAGAACTGGCTTTCCTATCATTCTCACTAATCTGAGCCCACAATTCTCGAAAAGCGCCTTCACTTCTTCCGGCGTGAACGCTTGAAACTCAAGTTCTGCCTCGATCGATCGGTCTGTGCTTTTCATAATGCCTTCTCTGAGCAATCTTGACAATTCATTGAAGGACCTTTCTGCAATCAATCTCGGAATGAGGGAATATTTGCTGTCCACAGAAACAATAACATGAGCATTCGGTTTAACAACCCTTGTCAATTCCTTCACTGCCTTCTCAGGATCCAAACAATAAGAAACAGGATCTCCTTCAGCCAGCGCCATATCAAAAAGGTTTGATTTGAAACATGACATGTCTCTTATGTCGACTATTCTTGTTTCAATCTTGCCCTGCAGCTTTTTCTTCCCTATTTTTTCTTCGGCCACTTTCAACATGTTTTCGGATATATCTGTCAAAACAACTCTGTAGCCAAGCTTTGCCAGTTTAATTGTCCAGCAGCCAGTTCCTCCTCCGGCATCCAGAATAACCGCACCTTTTCCTTTCGGAAGGAACAGTCTAATGTTCCTCCACGTGATTTCCTGATAAAGCTTCCAGTAAGGTTCTTCATACTCTTTGTCGTAATCTTTGGCAGTTTTTTCATAAAACTCTTTAACGGCGTTCGTGTCTCGACTTTTCACAACACAAATACCATGTGGATTTGCTATTTTAATCTAATCAGAAACACACAGGTCACAACAATGTATAGTTTCTGTGCGCGCGCAAAGAATCTAATCGAAGCTGGATTCGAGTACATCTCCGAGATAGAAGGCATAAAGCTCTTCAGAAAACGAAAATAAGCCTGAAACAGGCTTATGGGACTCGCGAGGTGTCGCGGCTCTGTCCGTCGTGCCGAGGGGCTAGCTTCACAGGAGCGTTTAAACCGTCTTTACCGTTTTTGCATATGTCTGTTAACAACCTTTTGGCTGATTATGAAAGTGATTGTCTGAGCATATTTGGCGTTGTATGGCTCTTTTTGCCGATATGTATGAAAAGGTGAACAGACACTCTTAACTAGTTTGCCAAAGCGCGCGAAACTAAATTGTGCCTAAAACAATGGGAAAACTTACCGAACTATGTAAGCTACTCGTAAGGTTTCTGCTTTCTCTTTTTAGGCTTAATAGCGTCTTTTACATTTTATTTGGTATCATCGAAAAAAGAGTAGAAGAGTGAAAGTTTGAACTGTTTTGTCATGACTTCTTAATAATCTCCGCTGCTTTTTCAGCCGGGACCGCTGCCAGTGTTTCTGTCCTTACCGCTCCTACAGAGCCAATAGTAAACAGAGCTTGCATAA
>CAZADP010000087.1:0-5699 GCA_964483905.1 uncultured Candidatus Bathyarchaeia archaeon
GCACTTATGCAGAGGTTTCAAGCATTATCCTTGATTACTTCTCCGACCCGAAGGCCGTTTATCGCAAAGCTAAGGTGAGTTAAAATTGAAGATTGAGCCATGGACGTATGCCTATAAGCTGCTGGGTAAAAGGATTCAGAAACTTCTACCGCACTTCAAAGACCTGCACATCAACCTGAAGAAAGCTGGGATGCAAATAGCATTGCAAGCATATGTGTCGTTCATGATATTGGTGTCCATTACGGCTTTCATAATTGCTATGGTGATTCTGCCTTTCTCATTACCAATCGTCATGCACATCAACTTTCTTTCGGCCGGGAACTTTCTACTTAGCTTTATGTTTGCAGCGTTGTCGTCTATCTTCACTCTTATTCTGATTTACGTCTATCCGGGAATAAAAGGTAGCAACAGGAGAATTCCTATAGAAGTCAATCTTCCGTACATTTCAAGTTTTTTAACCTTGCTTTCGAGTTCAAACGTGTCCCCGAGAACGATTTTCCGTTCTGTAGCCAGAATCGACACTCTTCGTGAAGTTCGACAGGAGTTCAGCAACGTAGTCAAAGATGTTGAAGTCTTCGGCCAAGATTTGTTGACTTCCATCTTGGAAAATGCGAAGCATACGCCGAGTGAGAGGCTGCGGGAAATTCTTACTGGATATGTGGCGACAGTTAGAACAGGTGGGGACCCAACAGAATACTTACGAATATCCACGGAGAACGTGATGAAGGAAAAAATGGTTAAGCTGGACGTGATGTTGGAGTCCCTTTCGGCCATGGCTGAGATTTACATAATGGTTTTGGTGGCTATGCCCCTACTCTTCGTCGTCATGTTTGCAACACTTGGCATGTTGGGCGGTGCAGGCGTCATGAACCCTAGGTTCATGCTTTACCTTCTGGCTTATATGGGCATACCAATCTTAGCCACAATTCTAGTCGTGATAATATCAGCTTTTACTGAAAGGTGAGCTAAATGAAAATCACAAGGAGAACGCTTAAAAAAATCGCTATAATCTCTTCCATTGCAGCAGTTGCATTCTTCGTAGCTTCACTCCTCTTCTACGGATCATCACCCGACTTTGACTATCTTCTCATCATAGCTTTCACCATAGGAGTGGCGCCACCAAGCTTCGTAACCATAATCCATAACAGATGGAAAAACAAAATAGAGAAGGCAATGCCCGAGTTCCTAAGAGACTTAGCGACGTCGATACGAACAGGAGTGCCAATACAAACAGCATTGGAGCACTCGTCAAAACGAATGTACGGCCCGCTGACAACCGAGCTAAAGGTATTAGTTGCACACATGAGTTGGGGCCTTAATTTCGATGAGGCATTGACAAAGCTCAGCGATAGGGTCGACTTGCCTCTAGTCAAAAAGGCAACCGTTCTAATCCTAGAGGCCAGTAGGCACGGAGGAGACCTCTCTGATATTTTTAACTCAACAGCGCAATATGTTGAAAATGTCAACGCTTGGAGTTTGAGGAGGAAAATGCAAACTCTGCCATATGTAGCTATATTCTACTTCTCAGTCGTTCTCTTCCTATTCATAGTCATTTTGATTTCCAAAATGATATTCGTCCCCATAAGCGACTTGGCCAAAGGCGGTGTCCCGCTCATTAGACCGATACTGACGTCAACAGAGACCAGAAGGGTTTTCTTACATACCTCGTTGCTGGAATCCCTCTTTGGAGGTACATTAGCTGGAAAGATCAACGAAGATTCTTTCTTAGGCGGGTTGAAGCATGCGACGATTTTGATAATAGTCTCAGGTTTAGCGTTCTTCGTGTTCTTCCGCTAGAGATACACGCTTTTCCCAGTTTAAATAGATTCATAGGAAAATGAATTGTGGGATGTCTCTTTGAAAAAAACAGTGAAACGGAGTCCAGACGGAAAGGCTGAAGGAGAAAAGGCGTCTGACCAGCTAAGCTTCAATGAGGTTAAGGAGCTCATGCTAAAAGGACCAGACGCAGAGGAAGAAACCGAACTTAAGAGAAGGGAAGCTTACATCGAACGTCCTACACAGAAACTTCTACGGAATCTTCTGGAGGGTGGGAAAAAAGCTGAGATCCTACCTAGTTATGATCTGACCCTTGGATTCAGGTATGAAACTGTTGAGTCAGTTTTCGATGAAGATGTTCCGCCAGGAAAGGCAGAGGGGTTCTTAGAGAATTTGAATCACCTCGAAATTCTTAAAAAGAGCTTTTTCGATACGGTTTCAGCTTGCCCTGTGTGCGGCTCATCGTCCATCACTCTACATTACCGTTGTCCGAAGTGCAGTAGCCGCCACATTGTCAAGACCGGATTGACTGAGCATATTCCGTGCGGAAACATTGATGAAAGAGATAAGTTCATTCAGGGTCATTGGATGCCTACGTGCCCTAAGTGTGGGGCTAGATTGGTTGAAGGCGAATATAGGGATATGGGTCTGTGGTATGTGTGCAGGGGATGCGGGGAAAGGTTTGAACACCCTCACCTAGACCTTATTTGCCGCAAGTGTGATAAACAATTTGCGAGTGAGGCAGCAATCGTGCGTGAAATATCGAAGTATGCTCTCAATCCCAGTAGGGAACAAGAAATCAGACAAAACGTTACAAGCTTGGAAAGCATCTACAAGCTTCTGACCGAACTGGGTTTCAGCGTAGAGATGCCTGCTTCAGTCATTGGAGAAAAAAGTGGGATTGAACACAAATTTAGTCTTCTAGCCAGAAAGAAGTTCGACGAACGTGAAAGCATTATAGCTATTGACCATGCCGTCGGAGACACGGAGGTAGGTTCACCCCCGCTCATACTCTACATTTACAAGATCTCAGAAGTGAAGGTTGATTTACCGATTTTTGTTGCCATTCCAAAGTTGAGTGAAACTGCAAAAAGGATAGCACAAGGCTACAATCTCTTGGTCATTGAGGGCATCCCAAAGGAAAAGGAACGACTAGCCATGCTGAACGAAGAAATCCAAAAACGAGTGGATGAAAGAATCCGGATGCAGACGATTGAAATTGCACACCAATGGATTTTTCGCAAGGGCAAGAAAGTAGATGTCTGGCGAGATGACACGGGCAAGTTTGTGGGCAAAGAGATGAAGAACGCCTATGGCAGCAAAATAAATGTAGAGAAACCGCTTATGCCAAAAAATCCGACGGAATCTAAACCTAAGAAACCGACTTTCATAGAAAGGATAAAAAAAGCGATGAAAAAAGAGACTGACAACGACGAGAATGAATAAAACATATGATGTTGTATCAGTGCCAATAGTAACAAAAATAGATCCTCCTCTGCGGTTCTTCTATTTTCTCTTTCCCAGCTTATTCACTTGTCACAACTTCAGAACCAAGCGCACGATGACATAAAGTTCGAACAGGATATCTGTTCATACCTTTTCGATCATAAGGTATTGAGGTGAGCTCTAACTTAGTGCTTGTCCGCACCAGTTGCCCAAAAAGATCATCCTAATATCAGAAAGAGTATATTCAAGGTAAGAAAAACATATGTACTAAAATTCAGAGACGCTACACTTTCGGGCTTGAATGAGAATACAGCCTTTTCTTGGAGAGTTTAGCGTCGATCTGAATTTTGGATTCATAAGGCTTTTCGATTTGCATATCGAATTTCCAGTTAAGTGTGAAGGTGTCTCTACTTGAAGGTCGAAACCGCCATGGTTGTCATTTCAATGTTCTGCTTTGCTTTTGCGATTTACTTAGCTATGTTTTCGTTTCAAATTAATGACGTTTCATCCAAGTTCCAAGTTGTGGCGTTGTCCACATCGTTTTTCTTGGCGGGAATAACGGTGCTTGCGTGTTGGCTGGTCTCATGGGGAATCAAAAGATCTTTCTCGAGGGCTGAGACGCGAACTTCAAAATTGTGAATTTTACCGTCCGTGACCAAGTTTATATCTCTAAGGAAGCAGCATGTGCATGTTTTGTGATTGTTGACGCTTGATTGAAAAGTTTAAAGGTCTCCCTAGATCTGCGGCTATCAATAATATTTATGAAGATTTTCCGCGGAAAATAGGGATAACTTTTAGAATGTGTATGAATTTTCTAGGTCTTTGGTGTCTGAGAATTTGAGCTTAGCTGTCGAAGCAGTAGACGTTATCAAGGTCTTCGGAGACATTCGTGCCTTAGATGGACTTGGCTTTAGCCTCAAGTCTGGAGAAATCTTCGGGCTTATTGGTCCTAATGGCGCTGGAAAAACGACTGCCTTACGAATTGTTTCTACATTGTTGTTGCCTACATCTGGTATTGTGAAAGTTTTTGGTATAGATGTCCTTCTTGAAGCTGCTGAAGTTCGCAAGATTATAACTTATCTCCCCGAGGAGGCTGGAGCTTACCGAAACCTCTCCGGCATGGAATATTTGAAGTTTATGGCCAAATTCAGCAACAAGAACAGGGATGAAGTTCACGAGATGGTTAAGGGAGCTGCTGAAATTTGCGGCTTGGGCAAACGATTGAACGATAGGGCTAAGACTTATAGTAAGGGTATGAAACGTCGCTTGCTTGTTGCGAGAGCGTTAATGAATAAACCTAAGCTTGCCATATTGGATGAGCCTACGAGTGGACTAGATGTTTTACACGCATATCATGTGAGAGAAATAATCAAACGATACGTACAAGAACGGGGGGTAACTGTGCTGCTTTCGAGCCACAACATGCTTGAAGTTGAACATATATGCGACAGAGTTGCTTTGATTAACAAAGGCAAAATTGTTGCTGAAGGAAAACCGCTGGAACTAAAACAACAGTTTGGAAGCGCAAATCTGGAAGAGGTCTTTGCAAAGGTGGTTGGACTTGCTTAAAGGCTTTGGAAACATTCTTGTTAAAGAGCTCAAGGAACTAATTAGAGACCCCAAAATACTGTTGGGAATGATAATTGTTCCATTGATAATGTTTCCGATATTGGGCGGCGTAATGGGCTACACAATGCAGTCGGCAAGAGAACAAGCTGAAAAAGCCACTCTACTGGTTTTGAATAATGACGGTGGAAACTGGTCAGAAATTTTCGTAGACTATCTCACTTCTTCAGTTAAGGTGTCTGTTATCAATAATATAACTCTGAGCACAGATGTAGTTCTAGAATTGTTGTCGGACTATAATGCAACTCAGTTTATTGAAATTCCTAAAGGCTTCAGTAGAAACATGACTGATTATGTTAATGGCAATACTGAGATTAATGCAACTGTGAATTTCTTTGGAGTCTTCTCGGGCGGAGGAATCTCTCAAGAGGTTGGTTCCGCAATAGTTGACAGCTTGATGGAGCGGTTCAATAGAGCGGTTGCTCCAAACGCCGTGTATGCCTTTAAGTCAACTATTATTAAGGGACAGATCCAGGAAGGTATCGACCCAAGCATCCTTTCAAGGCTGATGCTTTCACAAGCGATTGCCATGCCAATCACCATCATTATTTTGCTCACTTATTCCATGTCGATAGCTGCAACCTCCGTGGCTATGGAAAAAGAAGAGAAAACTTTGGAAACATTATTAACTTTGCCTATGGATCGATTCGCTATTCTCATGGGCAAACTGTCAGGTTCAATTCTTGTTGCGGCTATCGGTGCTGTAGCCTACATGATTGGTTTCAACTATTATCTGGGGTCTTTCACAGCAACAATACCGACCGGGGTTTCCTTAGATCTGGTTTCTTTAGGAGTCGTTCCTTCTTTGTTTGGTTATTTACTTCTGGGGATTTCGCTTTTCGTTGCGTTGC
>CAZADP010000088.1:0-5697 GCA_964483905.1 uncultured Candidatus Bathyarchaeia archaeon
TATCTTATGGTCAGAAGGGAGTGAACCGTTAAACCATACTTTGCAATTCGTGTCTGTAATCGTTATGTTGCCAAGGATAGAATCGACATTCCCAACAAATTCCTTACAGAATTTTTTTGCGCCTACAGGAGTTGACGCTTTAACAAAAATTGCGTAACCAAGCAACAACGCTAAAGTAAGCATTAGACTGATATAGATGGTTAATGCAATCCATGACTCTTTTTTCAAGCCAGGTCACCTCCTGCAACTTCTATTTGTGACAACTGCTCGTACATAGTCACGTATGCATCTCCTTTCTCTCTTAGCGTCTAAACATATACAATTTTGACAGTTAACATTTTTGGAACGCTCTTCTATTCCGCCGAGATTTCATTTCGCATGTTCCTGAGTGACATAGCGCGCGCTATTCTCTTTGAGTATAGAACAGCAATTTGGAGACTATTCGACCCTTCTTTAGGTGTTGTTCTACTATGAGGTCTACGTCGTTTGCGGTGACTTTTTGGTACCAGACTTTTTGTGGATAGACTACTACGAAGGTTCCGTGATTTCTGCATTGCCCCTTCAAAACGCAACCTGCTCTAGAGACGTTAACTTCGTTTGTCAATCCTTCCGCTTCAATCTTTCTTCTAAGAGAAAGTAAAATATTCTCGGCATCCTTCTCTGAGCAGCTTGGGCAAGTGCACACAAAAACATGATATTTAAATGATGTCACAATATACTCGTCATAGCGCGCTATAGTTGGGTTTCTGATGATTCTTCTTTTCTTATAAACTTGTGATGTTTGACTATTGAGCTTTTTCACAAATCTTATATTCTAGAGTGAAGTATTCGTATAATCTTTACGATCAAAGAGTTGGTTCATCAAATGTTTAATGTCGAGGGTCATCGAAGAAGCGAGGTTAACATTATGCGTGACGTTCTGGAAATCTGCTTAAAGGGTGCAAGCAAGACGAAGATTGTTTATAGTGCTAATTTGAATTTTTCTCGTTTATGGAGGTATTTAGGGATTCTTTCAAGTTTAGGTTTTGTTGTTGTGGAGTATGGTCGTGATGGAAGCTTAGTTTATAGAACCACCAAGGCGGGAATAGATTTCCTCAACCGTTGTTCAAAGATGCGGAAGATTTGGAAAGTTGCCCGTTGCGGTGATGAATAGGTTTTCGGTCAAGCTTCTGACTCAACTATTTTCTTTCGGTTAAGATGACTTCGGCTCATCCTCGGTTTCGTTCTAAACCCAGACAGCCTGAACATGCATGCGAAGATTTTTCGGACTAGTTAGTCCGAACCTCAAGATTCGTATGGTTTTAAAATGGGCTTAAGACAAATGGTAAGTCTGGCTAAGCGTTGAGCCGTCTAGTCCTTCAAGCCCGGATAGGCAGGTCTATCCGCGGTTCGCCATGTGCCATGTTGAACATGCCATGTAAGAAGGAAAAGGAGCGGAATGACTCCGTGATGAGCCCCTACGGAAAGGGGAATGTAGAGCCAAAAGTTAGAAAGTAAAGGAGGAATTAATAAATCATGTACATGAAGAGGATTGCTGTCTCAGGCATCTTGGCTGCCCTCATCTTCGGAGCGGTCTACGGCTTTGCAACAGCTATCAACATATCACGCGTAAATTCTGTCGGAGGTGTATCAGCAGACGTCCCCCCACCACCGGACATTAATGGAGTTGTATTCTTGATTGATTCAGACGACTATACAATGGTTGATAAGGTAGTAATCTATCTTGTTTCCAGTATGACTGGCTACGCCTACGTTCAAATAACTGACTCAGCTGGAAACATTATTGCTAAAGGTTCCAATTGGCTTGACAGCGATGAAGTAACTGTTGACTTTACGCCAAACGTAGCAGCAAGCCGTGTCTATGATATAGACATAACTCTATTAGAAGAGCAGTCCTAAGTGGTGCCTTTTGAGGCTTGTCAGAACATTCATTCACCCTCTTTTTATCATCCTGACCGCAGGTCTAGTCGGATTCGCAGCATCGATTTCCGTGCATGACGTCGAGATGGCGGGCTCTGGGTCGGCAACCGTCAAAACCCCAGACGTCAAAATTACTGGCGTGACTTGGACTCTGCAAACAACTGACCCAAGCAAAGTGGATAAAGTAAAGTTAACATGGGAGAACTTCATATTTCCTCCGTTCATTGAACCCTCATGGTATAGGTTTTATGTTTCTGCGGGCGATAAGACAGCAAAAGGCACGGTAAAGGTTAAGGTTCCAGCTACTGTAAACGATCTGCTAAAAGTAGAGGGAGACGTGGAATATGCAAAAGTCATAAGCCTAAACGGAGGCAAGCCCAACAAGATCGAACTTGCCTTAGACTTCCCAATCAATCCGCTCTGTAGCGCCATCACCAAAATAGCGTTGACAGTTTTGAACGAGCGGTGATCGGTTGAGGTATAGCCGCAAATTTTCGATGCTGATTCCCCCCTCCATTCTATTGGCTTGGCTCATCTTCTTTAGACCCCCCTTCCTATACGGGGACACATCTTACCTGATTATAATGGGCAGCAGCATGGAGCCCGCCCTCAAACAAGGCGACCTTGTGCTCCTAAAAAGGGTAGACAACTACTCAGTCGGTGATATACTTGGCTACGTCAACCCTTACGGCCCTACGGTTATTCACAGAATTGTAGCTACTGAGGAAGGCGCGTTCAGCCTTAAGGGCGACAACCGAAACACAATTGACCCGTGGCTGGTCACCAAAGAAATGGTGTTGGGTAAGCTCATGTTCTCGATCCCATATGTTGGTCATATGTTTAACTTCTTAAAGGAACCCATCAGACTAGCTGCTACCATAGCGTTTCTATTCTTCGTCTCAGCCATTCCGTTCTCCGAGCAGGCTAAAAAGCGAAAGCATAAGCTTCACATATCTCGTGGGTGGATATCTAAGAGAATCATATCCATCGTCCTCATCGCAGTGCTCTTCGCCGTCTCCGCCTACGGCATTTTTTACACCCATGGCCTTCCGTCAGAGAGAACCAAGTTCGTCGAGCTATACAAGTGCGAGCACGTAGGAAACTTTGACTACACTGTGGAGCTCAAGCCCAATACTTTATACAACAAGACGACGATTGCACCCGGGGAAGCTATCTACTTAAACCTTGCCCGTGCCATGGACATACGCTTCGAGTACGTTTTCAACTGCACCCAAAAGGCTGATGTCCACGGAAACTACACTGTCCACATGAATCTTGAGCTGCCCGGGGAATGGATAAGACGATCCACACTGGTCAGCGAGGTCCCCTTTGCACAGGAGGGATTTACCTTCACGAACCAAGTAAACATCACTCAGACGGGTGAGCTTATCAGCAAAATAGAGGACGAAACAGGCATGCGAGCATCCTCCTACAATCTTAACATCACTGTGGAGATTCAAGTGGAGAGTAAAGTGATGGAAGATCTGGTCTTAGAAGAATTCGGCCCCAGCATGGTGATGATATTCACAAGAAATAGGCTTGCTGTCGAGGGTTTAAGCTGTACTAAGCCAAAAATTGTAGGGCGAACCGAGATTGAAGCACTTCAATGGAACATGTACTTAAGATACTTTTCGTACGCGGCTCTTGTCGGGTCGTCTGGGGTTGTAGTTTGGGTGGCCTACTACCAACGTTGGAAGCCAAGAACCATGGCTGAAATGACAAGAAAATATAAGAATTTAATCGTAGAGTCCGAGCCGCTGGCTGAGTCCCATCAGAAAATAATTATAAAAGTGAAGTCACTGGAAGACATCACAAAAGTGTCACAAGAAACCCTCAAACCCGTTATGCACGAAACCATTATCATCAAAGAAGGGAAAGCGAGACGGCATACCTTTTACGTGGTTGATGTGGACGTGAAATACGAGCTCGTAGTGGAGGAACTCACTGAATCATCGACATAACAAATGAAGGGTTCACAACAAAAGGTGAAATGCATAGCGTAATAGTCCATACATGACCCATTGCATTAACCATCGGAGTGCTCGAAATGCCCAGAAGATGCGTAGTTAAGGTAGTTTTGAGTAAGGAGCAGATGGCGAGGAGACTTGGAATCAGCGAGAACGAAACTTTGCGGATGGCTTTAATGGATTATGCAAAAGAACTAAGCCTAATGAAAGAAAAGGTGCGAAGAACGAGTAACTGGGGGGAGGAATGAGGCACGAAGTTTTTGACTTTTCCATGACATCACCGTTCAGGGATTAAATTTAAAAACTATCAACAAATTTATAAGAATCTCGTCGCAGAGTCGCAAAATAAGGCTCCGAAAGGAATTCAGAAATTGGCAAAAAAAGCCTTCGAGAAACTATTGCATGAAGCCGTAGACAACGCCTTATCCTCACTCGGAGACTCAGCCAAGCAAGCAATCTATTTTCACCTCAAAGACAAATTCAACATAACAAAAAACGACATCCCCTACCACCTAGACGATTTCGCGGATGCACTTGAAAGGATCTTTGGTTTAGGAGCTCGATTCATAGAGATACTAATCATGAAAAATCTGTACGCACAAATCGGACAGCGCCTCGACTGGAACGAAAACAAAGAACTGGGATTTGTTGAGTACGTGGCAGTAGCCAAACAAGGTTTTCTGAAAAGAAAGAAAGCAGTTAAAACCTAAACCATTCCCCCACTACAAAAAACTGGAGCTTAACAATTCATATTTGAGGTTCACAAAGGATTTATCCAAAGCCCTATGAAGTCTCAATCCAAAACCTACATCAAACCCTAGAGGGCTTCCGTTTGCCTCAAAACAACTTCAGCAAAATCCTTTTAACAGCTGTTGAAGAAAGCCTATCTTCACTTGGGGATTCCCCAAAACAGGCCATATTCTTTCACTTAGAAAACTCCTTCAAAATAAAGAAGGAAGGCATCCCAACAAACTTAACAGAATTTGCAAAGGCCCTAGAAGGAATCTTTGGGCCCGGAGCTTCATACCTTGAAAAGCTCATTGCAAAACGTCTCTATGAAAAGCTCGGTTTAGATTTTGAAAATGAAGGAAACTGGGATTTTTTGGAATCCGTAACACAAGTGCGGAAACGTCTAATGCCTAAAGGAGCATACGTAACACAATGAATAAAAGGAAAAGTGGCAAAAAGATTGAAGATGGAAAACTCAAGCACGCCTTGGAAAGACTACACGCCCTAAGTGACGGAATTGACGAACCAATCTACGTCGTAGACCTGAAAACCTACGAAATACTCTTCGCAAACAATAAGACCAAGGAAATATTCGGCGAAAAAATCATAGGCCTAGAATGCTACAAAGCATTCCAAAACCTAAACGGTCCATGCCCCTTCTGCGACAACAAACATCTTGTAGGAAAAACCCACATCAGGGAACTACAAAATCAAAAGAACAAACATTGGTACAGATGCATGGACAGAGCCATCAAATGGCTTGGAAACAAATATGTCCGATTCGGAATAGCCATCGACATCACGGAACACAAGCAAGTGGAAGGGGCGTTGCGAGAGAGCGAAGAGCTCTTCCGCTCTGTTGCAGAAAACTCCCACAATGCGATTGCGATATTGGATGACAACTTCCGAATCATTTACGTTAACAATGAAATTGAACACCTAAGCGGTCACTCGAAAGATGAGGTGACAGGACAAGATTTCAGAAACTTTCTGGATAAAGAAAGCAGGGCTACGCTTCAAGATATATACTTGCGTAGGCAAAGAGGAGAAAATGCGCCTCCCAACTATGAATTTAAAGCAA
>CAZADP010000089.1:0-5622 GCA_964483905.1 uncultured Candidatus Bathyarchaeia archaeon
AGGACAGTGGGCGTAGTAGCCGTGGACCCCACAAGCCCCTTCACGGGCGGAGCATTCCTTGGCGACAGAATCCGAATGCAAGAACTGACCACAGACGAAGGCATTTTTATACGGAGCATGGCAACGCGCAACTATCTGGGAGGAATAGCCAAGGCAACAAAAGACGCAGTTAAGGTCTTAGACGCTGCTGGCAAAGAGATAATTATAGTCGAGACGGTGGGAGCCGGGCAATCCGAGGTGGAAATCATCAAAGTGGCGCAAACAATAGTCGTCATCCACGCACCGGGCCTAGGAGACGAAATACAAGCAATTAAAGCTGGAATAATGGAAATAGCGGACATCTTCGTCGTGAACAAGGCAGACCGCGAAAACGCCAACAAAGCCGTAATGGACATCCAATCAATCTTGCAGTTAAACAACAAAGAAGCCACATGGAAACCACCGATCTTGAAAACAACAGCGCTCACAGGTGAAGGAGTTCCGGAACTGATTGAAAAGATAGAAGAGCACAGACGTTTCTTGGAAAAAGAGATAGGACGCAAAAGAAGCTTGGGAAAAGCCGAAGCCGAATTCATCGAAGCCATAAAAGAAAAAGTTGTGAACTCAATAATAGATGACTTAAAGAAGGAAGGAAGGTTTGAGGAATTTTTGGAGAAAATCATCGCGAAAGAAATGGATCCAGCTTCTGCCGCTGAAAAACTCCTCCATGAAAAATTGAGAAGGCACTGACCGATGCCAAAACTTGAAAAGGGACTAGTTCAGGTCTACACTGGAAACGGGAAAGGCAAGACCTCAGCAGCTTTTGGGCTCGCCCTAAGAGCCGTTGGCAGAGGATTAAAGGTCTACATAATCCAGTTCATTAAGGGTGGGTTCGATTATGGCGAGCTATATGTGATAGATAAGCTTCCAAACCTTGAATTGAAGGCTTTCGGAAGGGGAAAATTCGTAACACAGAAACCCCCTGTAAAAGAAGACATCAAACTTGCTGAGGAAGCCTTTCAACTAGCCAAAACGGTTGTTGAAAGCGGAGAATATGACATAGTTATTCTAGATGAAATTTGCGTAGCCGTAGGCTTGAAGTTGATAAGTCTTGAAAACGTTCTGGAATTAATGAAAAACAAGCCAAAACATGTTGAACTTATACTAACTGGACGCTACACGCCTAGGGAGATAATTGAAGCCGCCGATTTGGTCACTGAAATGAAAGAAGTGAAACACCCGTTCAACAAGGGTTGGGAAGCCAGAAAGGGAATAGAATACTAACTTTCGTAGTGGTACTTTTGTTGGATTTCCACTAGAACTCTAAACTTGAAACATATAAAAGTCGAAACACACTCTCTATAACTGCTTTCTAGCTGAGGAAGAAACAACGCGCGCGCTAAGGATTGCGGGAAAGCCATCACACCCTCCTGAGACGAGAGTTCACAGTCTCCGAAACGTCTGCGACACGACACGCTAGAGGCTGACCGCACCGAAGTCATATCTTAGGTTTCTTAGCTACACCCTTCCTGGCTAGGATGGCTCCAAATAGAGAGTAAGCCATAAGCAATACCAGAGTCATCGTGGATGAAAACTCTGGAACCACCCACGTTCCGCGAATTACAACGGTATGGGCACTTTTGTGGAGATAGGCAAAGTGAAGAGATGTATGTGTCGTATTCTCTGTTTTTGCAAAATCCGTTACTGGATCACCGTCTATGGTAATTATCCAAGGTTCGCCACGCAAAAAGGTCTTTGGTATTGTTACATTGCAAAAACCTCCAGTATTGGACGGGCCTTCTACATTGAAACTTATTTGCATCAGCGACTGGCTGAATTCGAAATTCCGTAGAGTTGAATTGGTTAGCATGCGTACATCGTATGCCTTGGTCTCCATGACAATTGTATGCATTAAATCTGTAAAAACATCAAAGAAGGCGGTTGGGCTAGCGGCTCCATTGTGATCTTCGTCACCTTGCCATGTGGCATTGACTGTCCATGAACCTGGCATGTCCGGTCTATATGATTCGCGGAATGATCCGTTTACCAAAGTATTCAGCTCCCTTGTGAACGTTGATCCATCAGGTTTTCTGTAGGTGAGATACGCGGTTGCTCCAGTGATGGTTATTTCTCCCTGAGAAGAAATTGCGCCTGAAATGGATACGTTTTCACCTGAGCACATGCTATTGGGAAGAGCCATAAGCGAAACAGTGGACTCGTATTTTGTTACCACGTTGACATTCAATTTGATTCTGTATGAGAAGAGGTGGGTGTACGATTTTCCAAAAGGTAAGGAGATATAGGTATAAAGATCGTAGGTGGCTTCAACTTGATATGTGCCTTCAGGGATTCCTTCAAAAGCTTCAACTGCGCATGTTATGTTGAATGATGTAATGGTAAACAATTCGCGTATGAATGTTACCTTCTGTGTTGTATAGTTAATCTCTGCTGGGCAGCTTATGGATTCATCGTAGGCCACTCCTCCCATTATAGGGTAGCTATATGGCTCAGGAGACTCAAAATACTCAAAGAGTGTCCGACTTTTACCTATCATTACCACAATATCCTTTATGGAACCAACAATGAACCGTGTTGAGTTTTGAGCTCCCATGTACTCGGAGCTGCCGCCCCACCATGTCCTAACGCTCCACATTCCTGTAACATCAGGCGTCATAATGTCGCTGAAAGAGCCATCGGCACCAGAAATGGCCGTTCTCGTCATTACAGATTTGTCAGGTTTCGTGTAGTTCAATACGACTTCGATTCCTTCATGAGGTGGACTGATTGAACCAGATATAGTGATGGATTCTCCCAGCATTATTTGAGCCTGAGACCGTTTGCATGTAATTGTGCTTGGCTTCAGATTCTCAAGAAAATAAACGTGCTTGTCACTTGACGCGGCGACCATATATCGCCCATTGTGGGTTATATCAACATTGTTAACGTAGCCATCAACTTGCCAATCCCATAGAACAGCCCCTGTCTTATCCAATAGAGTTATCTTATTGTTGTATTCGCTTGCTACTGCAATGTATTCACCGCCAGCTGAAACTGAAACCCCGTCAACGCTTCCTAGGTGTATATTCCATAGAAGACTCCCAGAATTGTCGAAGAAGGATACGTTTCCGTAGGAATTTCCAGCAGCTGTAAACCCTCCCTCAGGTGACACTGCAACAGCATAAACGGGCCATGTAGCATTCCGACTCCAAAGAAGATCCCCCTCTTTATTGAATAAATATACGAAATCGTCCCACGAGCCTACCGCTGTATATTCACCATTAGACGATATTGAAACACTGGAAACCCAATCGCCAAAAGTGGAGTTCCAGATCTGGACTCCCGTGTTAGTGTAAAAATACGTCATATTATCGTAGCCGCCTACTGCGATATATCTGCCATCTGGTGATATGTCAACATCATATAGTGACGATGTCGTCAGATCCTTTGTCCACAACAAATTTCCGCTTCCGTCAAATAGGAGAACCGTCTTGTAAGATGTGCCGACAACTACGTAGCTTCCATTCCCTGAAATCGAAACGCTTCCAACAGATTGTGAGACAGACTTCTTCCACTTTAGGCCTCCACTGCCATCCAGGAGAAAGACATTTGTAGGTGTCCACTTTGTAACCGCCACTATATAGTCGCCGTCCATGGATATGCCTGCGTCGGCAACATCATCACCAGCATGATATCGCCAGAAAATCCAAGCCTTAACTGTTGGAATGAACGTTAGCGCGGAAAGAGCTGCAAAGACAAGAATTGCTGACAAGCAAATCATCGAAACACATTTGTTCATATTAATCACAAAAAAGAGGTATGCGCTCTTAACAGCTTAAATCATTTTCCGGTCTCACGTCAAGTCTTTGTTGATATCAACGTGCGTTTCCACCGAACAATCTGCCTTTGGTTTTGCCTTCTCGCCACACCTCCCAACGTGTAAATGCTGGCAACAACCCCAAGGGTTCAGCGTTTTTAGTGATTTTCAAGAAAAGATCCATTTCATACTTGGCTTCTTTACTGTCCATGTCTACCCCGAATCCGAAAACAACGTCGGTCTGATGAAGGCCGATAAGACCAGTCTTAGCTAAAAGAGCCACGTGAAAGGTTGTAATATCGCTCATTCCAGAGAAAATCTTGGGATTCGCTTTTGCCAGATCAAAATCCAAATGCCGCAGAGTTCGAATTGCGACCTGTTCACCCAAAGCGCAAATTATTGCTTTCACTTCTTTATCAGCAAACATGTAGTTGATGTCTTCTGCTCTTTGAATGTCGGTTCCGGCCATGTAGCCACCGTGCTGAAGTTTCACAGTTTTTCCTTCCTTCACGTTGAAACCAAACTCTGTGAGATTCGCAACTCCCTTAAGGTACATCTTCTGAAAAGGCAAAACAGGATGAGAAGGCGCAACTACTCCAATGATGTCGCCGTCTTTAAGTCTCGGCGGCTTCAAAATTTTCATGCTGATCACATTAATGAGGAAAAGCTTTGACATTTTAATCTTTGGTGAGAGCTTTGAAAGACTCTGACTTAGCTCTGATTGTTGATAAAATTTTTAACCAGCTTCGTCCGATTTTCTTTAACATGAGCAATGATGTGGAAGAATTACGCAGGTTTCTTGTGAAAGCGAAGATTAACGCTTATGCGAGCGGAAGAGAAGCCGCTGTCTTAAAGGATGTATGCAAAGAATTGATTTTCAGCGAAGGAAAATTTCTGTATAGAGACAGATATTTTGGGTTTAACTCATTCATTGGAGAAGAGGTTGTTTTCTGCGAAGAAGAATGTATATGGGGTATGAATTATTACGGGTATACCATCCCCTCGGAAGGCATTTCTTCAAAAGAGGTGTACGCGTTCCTTCGAGAGGCCCTGAAAAGAGCAAACAAAGAGAAACCATTTAGAGGCCCAGAGAAGTATGAAAAGAATTTCTTTAGGTATGTTAATAATGTGGAAGGCGATATGCGCATGTTTAAGGGAAGCGAAGAAATCTTTTATCAGGGGAAAGAGGTTTACAGGCTACTGTATCACCGTGGATCTGCCAGCGGAGAACCCTAAACTCTCGATTTGTGGGATAATTTAATGGATGAGTTATTTGTTCAAACAACGGATGAAGTTGCTTATGATTTCATAGAGCTTGCGAAGTCTAACCATTACGGAATCGAAATCACTTCTTTTGCGCTTCCATGGACACTTGACGGAGACTGGAAAACTCTCCTGAATTCTTACAAACTTGCTTTGAAAGATTTCAGAAATGAAGTGGCGATTCACGGAGTCTTCATGGATACGGTTACAGCGAGCAGAGATGCCAAAATAGTTGGCGTGGTAAGGGAACGAATCTTGCAAAACATAGAAATTGCAGGGCAACTTGGGGCGAAAATAGTAGCTTTTTGTTCGTGTTTTAATCCATGCATCGCTAAAGGCTCGCCAGGATACGTGGAAGGATACAAGAAAAGGCAGGTTAAATTTTGGAGCGAAATACTGCAGTCCGTGGCTAACAACACTCTCACGCTGGTTTTCGAAAATCTGTGGGAGCCCCAGCCTGAACTTGTAAGGGATGTTTTAGACGGTGTCAGCTCTAAGAATTTTAAGGCACTGCTTGACACAGGTCATGCTAACATTTTCTCCAAAGAGCCAAATGAACGATGGGT
>CAZADP010000090.1:0-5539 GCA_964483905.1 uncultured Candidatus Bathyarchaeia archaeon
CTGCCATGTCAAACTGGGCGGCAGCCTTCTGCACCCTTCTCTTCACGGAAAAAGTCGAATCGTCTCTGGAATATGCCGAAGAAATGTTAAAACAAGGGATGATTGTAAGGGACAATTATTTGAAGGGAGTTGCATCCTACGCCCTTGCATTTGTTACTAATTGGATGACGCTGAGGGAAGCAGACCCTGATAAGAAGAGGGAAGGACAAGAAAAAATCGTTAAATACGCTGAGGACGCTGTACGCTATCTCAAATTGGTTTCTCAGGACCTTTTTATTGCACAAGCATACTTATTTTACGCAGAAGGATATTCTTCTCTAGCACGCGATGTTGAAACCAATCTAGAAGAAAAACGGGCTATATTAAAAAAAGCAGTAGAAATTGGACGCAAAGGGTTAGAACACGCGAGTCGTTCAGGTTCCCAAGACGCCATGGTCTCCACTCTTCACGCTTTGAGCAAGGCACTGCATTTCTATTCCAATCTTGAAAGTGGAAAGGATGAAAAGACAAAGCTACTTGAAGAAGCCTTGGTTCATAGGCAAGAATTAAATAAAGTTGCGGAAAGAGCCTTTACGTCACATGATTGGATGCGTGGCGTTGGCAAAAACTATGAGGGATTAATAAAAGCCGAGTTAGTTAAAGTAGAATCAAACAGAGACAGAAAAATAGCTCTTCTTGAAAGCGCTGTCTCAGATATGGAGGATGGTCTATCACACTGTAAAAGATGGATTTTATCCAGTTCAGTGCCCACACTCATAGCTACTATTGGGACATTCGAGGATGAGTTTGGGCGAATATTGAACGAACTTTATCTATTAACTGGAGACGAAAAGTTTCTGAAGAGAGCAATCGATGCTTTCGAGGATGCCGCTAGAGAATTTAAGAAAGTTAACTTGCCAAGCCGTGTCGCAGAGTCTTTTTGGAAAATGGCGAAAAATCAAGACCGTCTCGGTAAATACCAAAAGGGCGCGGAAAATTTTGAAAATGCATTCGCAGAGTATAAAGCGACTTCTCAAAGAATCTCAAATTTTGCAGATTTCTATCTGGACTATGCTACCTATATGAAGGCATGGAGTGAGATTGAGAAGGCTAAGTTTGCCCATGAACGTGAAGAATATTCTGCCGCAATGAAACATTACGAAAGTGTCGCAACTCTTCTTAAGCCGTCAAAATTGTGGAGCTACCTATCTTCAAATTTCCTTGCATGGTCAATTTTGGAACAAGCAGAAGATTTGAGTAGAAAAGAAGATAGCAAAGAGTCAATAGAAGCCTTCAAAAAAGCAGCTGAATTTTTCGAAGAAGCAAAAGAAGCCTTTGAGGAAAAAATTGACAAAATCCAGAATGTGGACGAAAAGGAAAAAGCGATTGAGCTTAGCAAGGCATCTAGCCGAAGAAAAGACTACTGTCTTGCAAGAGTGAATGTAGAAGAGGCAAGAACATATGATCGAAAAGGAGACTATGCTGAAAGCGCCGAAGAGTATGATTCAGCCGCTACAACATTTGAAAAAATGTTGGAGACAATGGAGACGGAAGCTGACCGAAAAGAGATACAAACGACTGCTTACATGTGTCGGGCATGGCAAAAAATGAAAATGGCTGACGCAAGAGATTCAGCAGAGCTATACCAAGAAGCTTCCGAACTGTTTCTGAAAGCAAAGGAACACAGTATGAGAGATAGAACAATTTTATTGGCTTCCGGTAACTGTGCCTTTTGCAAAGCGCTTGAACACGGAACTAAATTCGAAACAGCAAGAGGGAAAGATGATTTTTCCAAGGCAAAACAATGCCTTGAAAGCGCAGCGAGTTATTACTTGAAAGCGGGTTTTGATAATGCCTCTCTTTGGATAGGCGCCACAGAGATTTTATTTGATGCTTATAACTACATGGTCAGCGCTGAAATAGAGGTTGATCCGGAGAAAAAAATGAAGACCTATCTTCTCGCAGAAAAGTGCCTTGAACGCTCGGCGGGGCTCTACCAAACAGCTGGGTATGTTGGTAAAAGAGATGAGGTTTTCAAAATATTAGACAAAGTTAAGGAAAAACGTGAATTTGCATTGTCTTTAGGAGATTTATTGACTGCTCCCAACGAAGCGTCAAGTACCAGTGTAATCTTTGCGCCTGGAATGACTGTTGAAGAGCCTGTTGGCCTGTTAAAGTTTGAGCGTTCATTTGTTCAGGCGAATTTGATTGCTCGTCAAAGGGAAGTCGTGGTTGGTGAAGATTTTGACTTGGAAATTCAGGTTGCCAATCTCGGAAAGAACGCCGCATTTTTAATTAAAATGGAAGAGGTCATTCCAAAAGGATTCGAGGTAAAAGAAAAACCTGAAAAGTGCATGATTGAAGACAGTTTTCTCAACTTAAGAGGGAAAAAATTGGCACCTCTTGAATCAGAGGAAATGAGGCTAACGTTAAAGCCTAAAAAGAAAGGAAGATTCATTTTTACACCGAAAATTCAGTATTTGGATGAGGCTGGAGAATACAAGTCTTTTGAGCTTGAACAGGTAACGGTTAGTGTAAAGGAACTAGGAATTCGTGGCTGGTTGAAGGGACCAGGTTAAAGGGAGATAAGCGATTTTTCAAAATAGAAAGAAGTCTGTTTAGAGGAAGCAGTGCATAAATTAGCTAGACAACATAGTCAATGCAATAGAAGATTCATCCACAAGTGTTATCTCTCTGAGTTGAATATATCTAATTGTGCAATGGGAGAGAGAAGCCATTGATGAATACGGCTTTTGAAGTAATACCTTCACTGTTTATATGCATGTTAAAACGACCACCAAGTGCACAAACGCGCAAGCTATTTGAAACTTTTGCGAAAGACGTACAATTAACGTTTCTTGAAAGAATGTTCTTACATTTCATATTTATCCGACGAAGTTTTAAATCTAATCTTTCGACTAAATTTCAAAGTAAAAGAGTGTATGTGGAGAAAGGAGGATGTTGAAAAGAATAATTATTGGAATAATGCTGACGCTTTTGTCAACCAGCATGTTGACATTCACATTTAATGTTAGGCCAGTTAAGGCTGAGACAGGCAAAGGTCCTCAGATGAATAATCTTTACATCAAGTACTATGAGAACGCAAGCACTGTCTACGATGCTTTGAAGAACGGAGAAGTCGACCTGACTAATTGGTGGTTGACTCAAGCGCAGATGGATGAGGTGTTCAATGACGCGAACATTCAAGCTGCAATATCACCTGAATTTTGTATGTTTGAGTTTGACTTTAACAACAATGATACCACTCCGACCTATCCTGATTGGACTAACCCAACCGCTTATAAAGAGTTTAGGCAGGGTATTGCATGCTTGGTAAATAAAACCCACATCGTAAACGAGCTATGCAACTATAGCTATCGGATAGATACGCCAATTCCACGTCCAGTCGGAGACTGGTGGGTGGATTGGTCTGTAAGCCAATACGACTCTTATGGCAACCTAATCGGCAACTATCCATACGAATTCAACTCGAGCCTAGCGGCATACTACTTCGACCAAGCAGGGTTTTGGGAAGGTTATGAGAATAACACTTGGTATGACCCCGATTTTCCAAACTCAACACAATACTTGCGAATACACCCACAGACTGAGCAGACTTTAGAGCCGCTGATTTTTTATATAAGAAATGATGATTCAAAAAGACTTGAAGCTGGAAGAATTTTAAGAGATAATCTACGCAAGATGGGAATTCCTGTTAATGCGACAGAAGCTGGTCCTGGAATATGCCGCACTAAGGTGATGGAAGAAGGAGATTATCACATTTACACAGGGGGCTGGATATGGGATTCACCTCCCCCTCCGAAGGGACCAGATTTTCTAGATCTTTACACAAGTGAGTACATCACGGAAGGCACAATGGTAAATTATCCACAGTTTAGAAACGCAACGTACGACGAATTGGTCAAAAAAGTGCTTTCCCCATCTAACCTAACTCTTGCAGGAGAGGCTGCTCTAAAATGTCAGAGAATCCTCGTAGAAGAAGCAGTGTGCGTTTGGCTTTGGAGTCCAAGTTGGGTTATGGGTTATAGGAACATTTATGGAGTTGTGAACCTTAGGGGAGATAGCATCGACAACAAGTGGACTTTTCTGAAGTCACGCTTAGGCGTCAATGCTACAAGAACCACAATTTACTACGGCCTACGAAGTTCACCTAAATCCTTGAACATAGTCACAGATTACGGGAATGATTCATTGCATGCAGAGGAAGACTGCCTTGACCGAATCTATGATACCCTGCTATCTTACTGCCCTTATGATACCACACCCGGTCGTGGCGGAGGAACCATGCCTTGGATGGCTGAAGACTGGGAGATAGAAGAATGGGAGTCTCCCTACGAAGCAGGGAAAAATCTGACCAAGCTGATCTTCTACCTTCGTAGCGGCATCAAGTGGCACGACGGAGTTGAGCTAAATTCTACCGATGTCAAATTCACGATTGAATATCTACAAGGATTAGGGAACTTCACCCCTCTCTACAGCCTCGTCTCTGACGTCCATCATGTAACAACCCCGGACGCCCGCACGGTTAATGTGTATGAAAACGTTTCCAACATTTGGACACTCGACGCAATCGGATCACTTCCAATACTACCAAAACACATATTCCAAAACATCGCTAACGTAACCGGATACACTCCAGGAGCTTCAGAGGGGCGCCCCGCAGATGAAACATTGATCGGTTCAGGTCCATGGAAATATATCTCCCACAATTCTTCAATGCTTTACTTAGAGGCAAACAGAGAATACTTCATGGAAACGCCGCCTGAAGCTGAAATTGACTTCAGATATGACTGGGAAATAGGATGCTGGGCTGTAGATGCTATGGATGCTAGCATGGTGGGACAGGCCTTCGGATCTGCAGGAAACGGCATACCTGACATATATTGGGAGCCAGGATGTGACATCGCTGATGGCGACTGTGATGTCGACTTTTCCGATTTAGTCATCTTAGGTAACGGATTTAACGCGACATGGGGCAGATCAGCAAGACGCTACATTGCTCCGCCTCCTACAAACACTAGCATATACATTGAGCACTCAGGAAACCCAATTCTTGTAAATGATACTCTCACCGTTTACGTAAGAATTGCAAACTTCACGGACCTATCAGGGCTTCAGTTCAAATTGAACTATGACAAAGCCAAACTGGATTATCTTAACATGAACCTAAACACGATCTTTGAACCCTCCTATGAAGTGAAAAACGAGATAAACGAGACAGGCGGCTACATATGGGTGTCAGTTGTATCAACCGGAGGGTCGATGACCGACGAGCCAACCACTCTAGCGACAATCTATTTCAACGCCACAAAACCAAGTGGCTCCATTCTAGACCTCGTGAACACAAAACTTGCCCTCTATGGAGCCCCAGGGTCAACATGCCAACTCATGGCTCACAATGCCATTGACCGGGGGGTCATGGTTGGTGTTTCAACCTCCACAGGCACAAATGTCACAGTAGCTCCGGCAGAAAACGCCAAAGTCACTTTCGCTAACATAACCACAGAAGGAGTCACCACCCTGAACATTACTCAAGCAC
>CAZADP010000091.1:0-5528 GCA_964483905.1 uncultured Candidatus Bathyarchaeia archaeon
TGAATCTCTTCTTCAGAAGTTCGCGATCGCCGTCATTATTGCCAAAAACGCCAGTCAGCTTCGCTTTAAGTTCATTGAACTTTGGAATAACGAAAGGCGCCACATAGTCTCCCGCATGAAGCACGAGCCCAACGTTTTCCTCATTCAACTTTTTTATAACTCTCTCCACCATTGGCAAACAGTCATGCGTATCTGAAATAAGACCAACTAACATTTTTTCACCTTTCCCAATATTCTCTATTTCATAAAAAGTAAAGTATTTCTTAATGTTTTGGCCTATAGAAGCTTGTTCTAGAGAATATTTCGCTCCTTGGAATAATTGGATGTACGAAACACTACTTAAAACACTCCACAGGCCCTTTTCAATTATAGAAAAAGCTTCTAAAAGAGGAAACTAGAAAATGAATCCACCGATTCCAAACCACTCCCCAAAAAGAAGGGACAAACTTTACATAATGGCAGAAATCTTGGAAATAGCAAAAGATGGAACCTTAAAGACTCAAATTATGTACAGGGCAAATCTAAGCTTTACGCAACTTAACGATTATCTCAAGTTCATGCTAAAGATTAACCTTTTAGAAAAGATTGTTCATAATGATAAAGAGATATACAAATCAACTGAAAAGGGCATTGACTTTCTTCAACGTTACCGCGAGATAAATGAGCTCCTCAAAACTGAAAGCGACGATTACAAAAACAATGTTAAGGTGCCGCCTCCACATCTGCTCAAAAGGAATCAATAACTGCACAAAAATTCAATGGTCCAGAAAAGTAAAAGGTAAAAATGAGACTTTAACTGCGACGAGTCATTATCTCAGTTTTTGGTTTCTGCTTTCTCAAGTAGCTTTTAACCTTCTCTTTTAGTGCTGGGAATTCATCCAGCATGGCCTTAATAACTTGCCAGCGGATTTCTTCGCTTTTCGCGTCGGTGTTCATGTTTTGTCAGACATCCTAAATATTGTATATCAATAAACCATATAAACCTTTGTTTCATGAACGAGAACATCTACCAAAAAAGAAAAAGGGAGATTAATGGACGTTCACTATGTTAACTGGTTTCTTTCTCAGTCTGACGGCAGCCACTGCAACAGCTATTAGTATTGTAGCACCAATCAAAATCATGAGCAGATTGGTTGGCAACCATGGGACAATACTTTCAACGCCGACAGAGGGGTCATGCTCCAACGTATTATTGCCAAAATATTGATAGCCAATAAACAAACGCATGTGCGCACCCGCGGCAATGTAAGATGCTGTCACATCCGTCGTGTTGTACGTGGCACCATCCGTCACTATTGCTTGGGGCACAAACTTGAAGAAGCCTTTGAATGTAGCATTGCCCTTCTCAAAGCGTACTTTGAAGCGTTCTCGCAAACGGTTTTGCATTGGCATCTCATCGCTTCCAGTGTTGTTCTGAACAACGGAAACCCTTTCGCCCTCAACATACATGTTTTCAGCGGAAGATGCGCCTTCTGTTAAGTCCGAGTCTTCTATGCTTTCCGCGTCTTCTTCAGCTATTTCAAGTTTTGTCATGTTGATGGAGGCTAAGTTAACCCATAGAGCGAGGCCAGCCTTGCCCTTTGGAATGTCAAAGCCAAGATCTCTTAACTCGTTAATTATTGGTTCGAGTTTGTCTATGTTCCATTCCCAGTGGTTTATCACTATGTCAATTTTGAGTTCGCCACCATTGACCGTGTTAGTATATTTCCCGTAGACATCTTCTGTTGCTTGCGTGTAGTAGAACCTACATCGAAGGATTATGTCATTCTCGGCAAATTGCAGATTTGTCCTATGACCTGGGACATGGACGAGAGTAAAGTTGAAGCTGAGATATTTCACATTGCCATTGGTTACATTTTCTGGTCCATCTAGTCTCCATTGGCAACCACTGAAGGGCAGGTAAGGAGTATGAAGACCTGTGTAGTTTCCAATTTTTGATAAAGCTTGTAGGGCTTTCCCCAAATTTTCTTTTTTAAGCATGGCTTGTATGCGTTCCCTTATTCTCCAAGCTTCGGCTTGACCCTTCCATAAGAAGTACGGTTTCTCATAAGTAACATACTCGATTAGCCCCTTGAACTTCACGACATTTATGTTACTTGGGTCGTTTGTGTACCACCAAAGAAACATCGGCTTTTTGCCACCTGTCGGAAACACTATAGTAATCACGTCATTTTGTACGTACATCCAATCCTCGGAAGATTGCACACTCGCTAGAGTTTCTCCTTCGTCTGCTGCGACAGATGTTATTGATGCCAGTGGGGTTGCAATGGCAAGAAGTAGCATCGCTAGAAAGCTTGTTGCAGACAATTTTTTCCAGTTTTTCACGGTTTTTCACCGAAAATAACTGAGCAGGACGGTCTATTAAGAGAATCGTTTCGAAAAAACCCGAATATCTCCCTCCAAGAGTTCTAGAAATATAGAACTCTAAGTCACCGCTCTTTTCCATTACAAATTGGGCTATTCCCGCGCCCCCGGTTTACATAAGCCAATAACGATCGACCTTAACTTTCCTCTTTTTGTCCTGAGACTCGCATTCATAAAAATATAGATCTAAAACCTTAGGAGAATCGACCTAGCATAAACAATATGGCTATGTTCAGGTACATGGCTGCAAGGCTTACAACTATGGCTTTATCAAGTCTTATGCCCTTTCCAAAGCATAAGGCCGCAGAAACCAACAGTAGGCTCCAAATCTGCAAAACAAACAAAACGTATTGGGAGATAACGTCTAAAATGAAGGAATAGATGTATGGAAAAATTGCTATTGGAAACGTTGCTAGCCCGAGACATGCCAAGAGTTGAAGGCTGTTTCCAACTCTCCGATAGAGCAAGGAAGTGAACACTTCTGAGAATAGGAATAAGCCTATCCAGTTGAAAAAGTATAGTGCCATGATTGTTGAGAAACTGTAAGCAGAGTATGGAAAATAGAAGAAGAGGGCGGAATCAAGTTTTGCATAGCCTGAACCTAAGGCTCCTACAAGCAATATGATTATCGAAACTGGCAAAAATCTTAGGGGTTTAACTGTTTTGGCGAAAACAGGTGACAGGAAGAGCCATTTTCCCAAATGGTGGCTGAAAGCACCGCTTATTTCAAGAGTCGCTGGAACGTTTCCTTCCTTCAACACTCTAAACAACGTATGACCGCGGTCGTTAAGCCTGTACTTGCGTTGCTTGTCTTGAGTTATGAAGTCCGAAAGCATGTCTAAATGATAATAAACTGTGCCTATACCTAGTCCTAAGTCTTCTTTCAATTCCTTAAATCCAATTTTCTCTTGAGCACCCAAAATTTCAATTATCTTGCGGCGCGCCGGATCTCTAAGCAAAGTATAGTATCGTGACAAATCTTCCAACGGGTACGTTCCCCATGATTCTTAGAACTGTTTTAGACTTTGTATTTATACATTTTTAGCAACTAATGCATATTTGCAATACGTATTGCAACTTATGATTTTTGTTGGAAAGATTATCTTTACCGGAGATCCGGATTTATCCTGTAATCCTGGCGATCATGGAAATTGGCGGAAACCTAAAATTTACTAGTCACCGTTAAATCTCTTTCTTTAAATGTTGTATGGAGGTACGTCGGTTGGTTGTTTCTTTTGACCGTGTCGCGAAAATTTATGACAAAACACGAGATTATCCCGTTTCTGTTATGGACAAAATCATTAAGACACTGATAAACGAGTTAGAAGGCTATGTAAACGTCTTAGAAGTAGGTGTTGGAACTGCAAGATTCGCTAAGCCTCTCCAAGATCATGGATATAACGTGGTTGGTATCGACGTTTCTTTGGAAATGTTGAGGAAGGCCGCTGAGAAGGAAATGCGCAATCTGTTAGTAGGCAACGTTTGCAATCTTCCATTTAAGGATGATTCTTTTGATGTCACCATGAGTGCGGGGTTACTTCACCTAGTGAAGGAATGGAAGGCTACTTTGCTGGAGATATCGAGGGTCACGAAAAAGCTGATGATGTCTGTCATACATACTGGGGAGAATCCAGCTAGTAAGGAATATAGAGATTTGCTCGCTGAATATGGATGCAATCTTTCCCAGCTCGGTATATCCGAACGTGAATTAGGGACAATAGTTAAACCAGTTAAGCTCATAGACGTAACCACCTATGAAACTAGTGTTCGGAAGAGCTTGGCTTCTTTAGAGTGGAAGGCGTATTCATACCAATGGGATGTCCCTAACGAAATCCACAGGCGAGTTATGAAACAACTTGAGACAAGGCCTCTTCCTAAGAATTACTCTGTGAAGATTGAGGTTCTAATATGGAGTATAAATGGTGTACGCGATTTCGTCATATTCCGCAGAGATTGAACAAATCACAATTTTATTTGTTTGGTGCAAAAACTGTTTTTAAGTTCATTGTTGTTGTGGGTTTTGAGGAATAAAAGTGCGGGTTAAGGCTGTCCTTTTTGATTTGTTTGACACTCTCCTCTTAATTGAGGGTGGTGATGCCTTCTACACGCCTTCATTGCGCATGCTCCACGAGTTTTTGGTTGAAAATGGAGTAAGTGTTTCATTTGAGGATTTTAACCGCGTCTATTTTGAGGTTCGGGATAGCCTTTATTCTGGTGTTGAGAAGAGCCTTGAAGAACCCCACTTTAATATTCGTGTTTCTCGTACTCTAGAGAGGCTGGGCCACAATTTCGATGTTTCGAACACCATTGTGAAAGGAGCCACTGATGCTTTTGCTGATGAGTTTATGCGCTATGTGTGTTTGGACGAGGATACAATCGATGTCTTGCAAAAACTTCACGGAAAGTACAAGCTTGCAATTGTTTCAAATTTTGCAATCCCTGAATGTATTTGGAAATTGTTGGAAAAGTTTGGATTAAGAGAGTTTTTTGATGCTGTTTTAATCTCGGGGGCTATCAATAAGCGTAAGCCCAGTCCCGAAATTTTCAAGCAAGCTTTGAAAGATTTACATGTTAATGCTTCAGACGCTGTATTTGTTGGTGATACACCTAGCATGGATGTTAAAGGGGCAAAAGACTTTGGGATCAGGGCAATCCTCATAGAAAGGAGAACTTCTGCAAAAGACGTACCAAAGTCACTTTATTGGAAACCACCAGAGGAAAATTTGCAGGTAAGGCCGGACAAGGTTATTAGAAATTTAAGAGAGTTGCTGCCTGCGCTTGAGGATTGTTGATCGCCGAATAACAACGTATATTAGCATCGAAAGAAACATTTATATCGGCTGAGACGCCTTCAAATTCATTTTGGCGAATGAGAGCTAAACCCCGCAATTCACGGCGGCGGCTCAACCCCAACTGTAAAGGCGTCCAAGCGCCCCATAGGATGAGGATGGTTGGCCTCCAGTTGCGGGGACAAGTATGTGGACCTGACACGCTCATATATGTTAGGTCTGAATTGGGCTTTGGCGTTAAGTGGTTGATTCCCTCCAAATCCAGTTGGCTTTGCGGCTGTACAGTCAATAAGTATCTGGCTGGCGGTCAGTCAGGAGTCATAACTCCGGTTGATCCTGCCGGACCCTACTGCTATCGGGATGGGACTAAGACAT
>CAZADP010000092.1:0-5521 GCA_964483905.1 uncultured Candidatus Bathyarchaeia archaeon
CAGCGTGAATCACAAGCATGTCTTCCATTTTCCATCTCCACGGTCTGTGGCGATGCCCACAAAGAACCATGTTTGCCTTCGATTTTGTTAAACTTCTAAGCACATCGCCCGCGTCAATAATTGTTATTTGGTCCGCCCCAGTATCTGGAACTGGAATAATATGATGGTGTATAGCCACAATTCTTACCTTATTCCCGAATTTTTCAAGAACCTTTTCAAGCCATAGGTTTTGTCTATGGCCAACTTCACCGTCGTCTCTGTCAGGTCTAGCCGAACTGAGAACTATTATAGCAGCATCATCAGTTTCTGTTACTTGCGAAAACGGAAAAAACTGTTTGAAAAGCAAATAACCTGTTGAGCGATAGTCGTGATTCCCACTTACATATATTATTCTTTCCACTTTTAGCTTCCTTAACTCTCTTGTGGCAGTTTTGAATTCTGATATTAAACCGTTTTCCGTCAAGTCACCGGTAACAAGCACAACATCAGGACACATTTCATTAATCTCTTTGACAGCCGCTCTCAAGATTTCCCTGCGAAACATTGGACCACAATGAACATCGGAAATTTGAGCTAATAACATTACATCACGGTCACATCTTATTCTCTGCTCGCAAGCACCACAATATAGTCAGCCGTATCAGCACACATGTCTGCAGCATGCTCAATGAACTCAATCAGATCATCGAATATGACCATCGCGCCGCTGTTGACCTTATCGCCGTATTTAACGAACAGAGACTTAGTTTTAAGATACTCCTCATCGAGCTTATGCTCGATTTCCTCAACTTCTTCGGCTCCTTTTATTGCCTCAGCTGGATTTACTGAAATCTTCTCAATACTACCACGTAGAACTTGGGCACACTCTACAAGCATAGAAGTGATACACACCGTGTTTTCACATAGCTCTTTCGGGAATTGGGTGTCCACAAGCATTTCTAAGCATCTTGCCGCATCTTTTACATGGTCTGCAAGCGTATCAAGCCTTTTCACGAGGTGAAGTAAATCTTCGCGGTAGTCGGCAAATAAAGCGGCACCTTTTGATAATTCTTTGAAAACCTCTTTTCTTAGAATATCCACCTCCTCTTCTACCCTGAAAAGGTTCTCGATCAGCTGCATCGCCTCTTTTTTCTTTGACTCTGAAATGTTCTTTAATGCCTGATGAAGAAGCGTCACAGTGTCGAGGGCTTTTGTTATCTGTTCATGAGCTAAGTCCAACGCCTTTGTTCTGCGACGCCTTTCAAACCACACGTAGCTCCTCTTTTCCAACTCCACAACTCCTTCATTATTATATTCTGATGATGTGCTTTAATAATATTTTAGGCTTTTCAAAATAACTCTATCTACGTTATTATGTTTCGGTTTCGCTTACCCAGTAAGCGGTTGTTTCTCCCTTCTTATTCACACGGAATTCCTTCTTGAATATAGGAGCTTCTCTCTTGTATCTTTCTACGGCCTCTTCCAAAACTGGAAACACGTTCTCACGATGGGAACCTGCAACCAATACGTATACGAGGTCTTCGCCAACGCTAAATTCGCCGAGCAAATGGTGGATCTGAACATCAATTATGCCAGGTTTCTTCCTCAAATCGGCGCAGATCTTACGTAGCGCTTCATTTGCCTTCTCTTCATAAGCTTCCAACAGCAACTTCTGAACTTTTTCACCCTTCAAAGTTCCTCCGCGGACTACACCAATGAAGAGGCCAATTGCTCCAGTTCTTTGAAAACCTTTTTTGCTTTTCGTATTGCTTATCAAGTCCATAAGAGAGAAATCCCCCTTTCCATGAACCCCCGTTTGAGCTGCCACAATAATCACCAAACCGAGATGTACTTTCTTACATCTCCAATTATGGCTGATGGAATTGGTAAATCCTTCATTGTAAGTAAGCCTGGTGGCGCGTTGATCACTTTCGGAATTGAGTTGACAACCATCGCTACTGTGCCTAGGTCTCCATGAACGCACGGCTGGATCTTCTGTTTAATGTTTGGAACGCCCTCAATTGTTATGGCATCATGCTCTTCCTCGGCACCTATGTACGCTTGAAAATCTAAGATTATGACATCTTTATTCTCAACAACCCCTTTTGCCATTTGTCTTAAACCTGCCACTTGTCCCGCCTTAACCTTTATGTCCTTGCTTTCAACAGGTTTTTTGGCTATGACTGGTTCAACTGGCTCAGTCACTATTTTTGTGAGTTTCCATGCTAAGGCATCAGCAATCATCGCAACAGATTGCCCAAGCCCCACATGTCCAGTGATCTGTTTCCTTTCAATTTTTCGCAGAAATTCTTCAGTTGTTAAGCCTGCGCCTATCTTCTTTTGGAATGGCACTCGTCTTGTGGCAGCGTTCATGACTCTCACTGCTTGGATTCTTTCTATTTTTTGGCATGGTGCAGTAAGTGTTATTACAAGAGTGTCCATTAAGAAACCTGGGTTTATGCCCGTACCCAGAACCGTTACGTCATGCTTTTTCGCCAGCGCATCGAGTTTTTCAGCAATTTCCGGCTCAGTTACATAGGGGTAGGATAGTTCTTCACATGTTGAAACAACATTTACATCATGCTTCACTATTGAAACTATCTGCGGATATGTGTCTTTGAGGTACGAGGAGGTTGCATGAATAGCAATGTCTGCGTCTGCCCGTGAGAGTACAGTATCCACATTATCTGAAACTTTGATTCCAAGTTTTCTCTCCAAACCTGAAACGAGGCCTAGATCTCTTCCAACCTTATCTTTAGCTATGTCAATTGCACCAATCACTTCTAATCCTTCTTTTTCCAACAAAAACTTCGCAATTAAGCTGCCGACAGCTCCTATTCCATACAAAGCAACTTTTAATTTTCTCAAGCCTTTCCCTTCCTTCATTCCTTATTGCCGCTAAATCTTTAAAAATATGTTTGCTACATCGAGGCCCTTTTACTTTCGTCAAAAACCTTTACGTTTGTAAACTTTTATATCTGGGAGAACGTCCAATACTAGGGAGGTCTAAAAGCTTGGAAACATCAACAGCAACTGCTTCCAAGGAGATTCACGAAAGACTTCTGGACGCAGAAAAGCTCAAGTATTGCTTTGAATGCGGAATCTGCACTGCCAGCTGCTCAATAGTAGAACTGCTCGGGAAAGATTATAATCCAAGAGTCCTACTCGAAAAAATTCTCGTAAGCCCTGAAAACGCATTGACTTCCGATGAACTCTGGCTCTGCGCATGGTGCTATCGCTGTCATAAACGTTGCCCACAGGCTCTAAAGCTTCCAGAAATTTTCCTTTTCATGCGAAAAATTGCCACTCAGAAAGGACACACTCAGCCCTTCGAAAACGCTCTTCAAAAAATCGTGAAAAACATCCCTCTACCGCTTGTAACGTTATCAGTTTGCTTCCATCCAGAACGCGCCGGGCTAGACAAAGAAGAGATCCTAGTTAAGGCTGAAGAGATACGTGAAAAAAGTTTGAGGACGAAAAAAGCCAAGACCGCGGCCAAGCCTTCCAAGGGCAAGATTGCTGTCATAGGTACTGGTCCAGCCGGATTGACAGTTGCATATGGACTTAGCAGGAGAGGCTATGGTGTCACAGTTTTTGAAGCTCTTCCAGAACCCGGTGGAATGCTGAGGAAATGTATACCAAAGCACCGTTTGTCAAAAAAGATTCTCGCAAAGGAAATTCAGTTTATAAAAGACTTAGGCGTGGAAATAAGAACTGGAATAAAAGTTGGTAAAGACTTGAATTTTGAGGATTTATGGACAGAAGGACACGGAGCTGTTTTTGTCGGTGTCGGGGCTCACAAAAGCCAAAAATTGAAAATTGATGGGGGCGAATTGAGAGGCATAATCCATGCCCTCGACTTTTTGTGGAACATTAATTCTGGACAAAAAGTGGAAATTGGAAAAAATGTCGTTGTAATTGGCGGCGGAAACGTTGCAATGGACGCCGCAAAAACCACTTTAAGGCTTGGAGCAAACGAAGTAACCATATTGTATCGCAGGTCAAGGGATGAAATGCCAGCAATTCCTTGGGAAGCCAAAGAGGCAGAAGATGAAGGCGTCAAAATCGAATTTTTGGTTTCGCCAAAAAGGTTTCTTGGAGAAAATGAAACAGTTTCCGCCATTGAGTGTATACGTATGCAATTGGGTGAACCAGACGAAACCGGAAGAAGACAAGCAATTCCAATTGAAGGTTCAGAATTTACACGAAAAACCGACATGGCTATTCTGGCAATAGGCGAAGCTCCAGATCTAGAGTTCTTACCGAAGGAAGTAGAGCTCAACGAGGATGGAACATTGTGGGCAAACCCAATAACCATGGAAACCAGCCTAAAAGGAATTTTTGCAGGCGGAGACGCGGTAGCAGGACCCGCAACTGTTATTGAAGCAATCCAAGACGGAAAACGTGCAGCAGAATCAATTGAAAACTACTTAAAATCTTTAGGAGGATAACAGAATGGCCGAAAAGAAAGAATTAGAACCTGAACGAAACGGCGAACAAGCCCGCATTGGAGTTTACGTTTGCCATTGTGGTTTGAACATCGCCGGTTCTGTGGACTGCGAAGAGGTTACAAAATTCGCTGCCACTCTTCCTCAAGTTGTTTTGGCCAAAGATAACCGATATACATGCTCTGATCAAGGACAAGAACTTATAAAAAACGACATTAAAGAGCACAAACTCAACCGAGTAGTAGTTGCTTCATGCTCACCACGTCTTCACGAGCCAACGTTCCGGAAAGCGTGTGAAGAGGCTGGATTGAACAAATACCTTCTTGAAATGGCGAACATACGAGAACAATGCAGCTGGGTTCATTTACATGACCGAATCACAGCTACGGAAAAGGCTAAGGACCTCGTGAAGATGGCTGTAGCCAAGGCTGCTTTACTTCAACCTGCAGAAGAGATCGAAGTACCAATAACTAGGAAAGCACTAGTGATAGGGGGCGGCGTAGCAGGTATTCAAGCAAGTTTAGATCTCGCTGACACTGGTTACAAAGTGTATTTGGCTGAGAAAGAACCAAGCATCGGCGGAATGATGGCGAGAATAGATAAGACTTTTCCAACAATGGACTGTTCCATCTGTATCCTTGCACCTAAAATGTCTGATATTGGACATCATCCGAACATTGAGTTATTAACTAACAGCGAGGTTGTTGAAGTTAAAGGGTACATCGGTAATTTTAATGTCAAAGTAATGAAAAAACCGCGTTATGTTAAAAGTGATTGTTCGGCTTGTGCAGATTGTTCAGAAGTTTGTCCAGTCATCGCCCCGAACGAGTTTGATGTGGGTCTAGCCATAAGGCATGCCATCTATACGCCCTTTGCACAGGCAGTTCCATCCACATACATTATTGACATGAACAGATGTCTCAACAAAGACGGCATAATCGTCTGCGACAAATGCATAAAGGCATGTGAAAGACAGGCAATAGACTTCGACATGAAACCGGAAACGGCGGAGCTTCAAGTAGGCGCAATAATAGTGGCGACAGGCGCAGACGTATTCGATCCATCAACACTGCCAAACTATGGATATGGCAAAT
>CAZADP010000093.1:0-5507 GCA_964483905.1 uncultured Candidatus Bathyarchaeia archaeon
AATTAGTCCAACCCAACCCAAGCTAACATTTCGTCACAAGTGATAGCGCGCGCTATTATCTGTTCAGGAGCATTGAGGTATTGTGAAGTTTTATATGCTTTGGAATCACAGATGTTTAAACCATTATTTTAGAGAGGTGAAAACTCTGGAAGATTGGAAGATAAAGATTGTAGTGTTGTGGATAGTTTGGGAATGCGGTGGCATTGTGCAACTAATGTTATACTCTTTTCAGCCAGGTGTAATGGAACAAATAAATGCTGGAATATTAATATGGGATAGGACAACACCTGAGCTGCTTTTGGTATTCGCATCCATATTTTTGATACCGCTAGTAATGGCTTTCCTGTCCCTGATTCTGAAGGATTCGACAAATCGTTGGGCAAACATAATTGTGGGCATAGGTTATACTGTATTCTGTCTAATAGATTCATGCAGACATATAGCAGAGACGTTCTATGTAGTCTATGGAATTACAGGGGTTGTGGTTACGGCATTGATTGTCTGGTACGCATGGAAGTCAAAACAGAAAACATGAGAGTATTGGAGGAGGTAGCGCGCACTTTAGCGCGTTAAGCAGAAATTTATTTTTTTATTTTTCTTATATGATATAATATTGTAAGAACTTCAAAAGATAGGGGTCTAGCAGGATTAAATCGAAGATTGTTCCAAAAGTCATAAAACTGAAGCAGAAGATGTAATACAATGATGCAGATTGAGCGATACTAAGAGGCTTGAACATTATTGGCACAGATTGGTCTTAAGCATTCCCCAAACCAAGAATTTGAAAGGAGCAGTAGTTGTCTGTTACCCTGATATTCCCATACCTCCATGCAATCATGTTGCAGACATCAATGTCAACGAGGATGAAGCTGAAAATCTGTTGAACATGGTTATCAAACATTTTCGATCAAGAGGTTCTGCTCTTGTTCGTTTTCGAATTACTCCATTGACTCGTCCCAAAAGGTTCAGTTCGTTTCTTGAGTCTCATGAATTTCAGAAGGAAGCAGAGGATTCAGTAATGGTGTTCAAGGGAAAAGGGCTGGAAGATAAGCCGAGCCCTAGTGCAGAGATAAGGGAGATATCAGAGAGTGAAATAGATGTCGGGAACAAGCTTTTGTTCACAATTTTCGGATTGTCAACGGAGTGGAAAAAGAAGTGGGATAGACTTACCCTTGACTGGATGCGAAAAGGAATAGGAAAATACTACGTGGCCTACGTTGAGGGAAAACCTGTAGGAACCAGCTTCTTGTTCTCCCTGATGAAGACTGGCGGAATTTTCAATGTTGGAACGATAGAAGAATATAGGAAAAGAGGCATCGGAACAGCCTTGACAGTTCATGCCATAAAGGGATCCATCAGAGAAGGAAATGACCTTCACACGTTGGAGACAACAAAAGAAGGCAACGCAGAGCGGCTCTACAAGAAAATCGGGTTCGTCACCGACCACACGGCCACATGGTACACAAAGAATCTTTAGTGCGCGCGCTGTAGGTTTCTAAGCACGTTTGAAGGAAGGAACTAAAATCTAATCCAACCCAAACCCAAGAATTGAATTTTAGTTTCTTACCACTGCTTTAGCTTACCTAGTTTCTGAAAGTGGTCAAGAATTCTTGGGTCATTTCTGGGGTCGCCATCCTGAAGCGAGCCTGGTGGATAACCATTTTCCAGCTTTATTGTATTGTCAGCCCAGACAAAAGTTTCTATGGCGATTCCTTGAAATCCGATGGATGAAATTGGAGTCCAGAAGGATCCGTTATAGATCTCTTGGTCGCCTATTTTCAAAACGAAGGGCTCCCCGTAGATTACGCTTACCACGTTTAATGCTTGTATTTTCTTGACTCCTTCATCAGTGAGTTTGATTTCGTGGCTGCTCTTGTTATACCAAATGATTTCATTATCGGATATGACGAGTTCATTGTTCTTCAGAAGGTAAATCCCAAATCTCTCACTCGACGTTCTCAGTTGGTTCGTGAAGTAGAATCCTCCAACTACCGCTAGAACTGCAATTATTAGAATAACTAATGAAGCCTTGATTGTTTTCACAATAAAGCTTCCCCTCAACCTACCCTTAATTGTTGTGGTTTGTTTAATTGTTTGCATTGTCGTTGGTTGGTTGCATGTTAGCTTCATTTGTTTTGCAGGCACTAGAAGTTCTATTCTTTTCTCTAGCTTAGAAATTAGAAAATTAGAAACTTAATCGTTGCCTAAGAAACATGATAGTGTAAACAATGATGATGTTGAGAAGTGTTTCAGTAACAGAGAGGTTGCAAAGAACTAAGAGGCTTTAGAGAGGTAGGCTACATGCGCGCGCCAAAGCTTTTTTCTTAACCATTCTACACCAACTTGCGACGCCGACCCTGCCCGGAGAAATAAAAATGTTGTCAAGCCGCAATATTCCGAAGCATCTCTTTGAGCATCAGAGGGGAAGGTCAGCGGGTTCTGTTATAATTTCGGGCCATCGAGTTTGAAACAAATACATAGTTTTTTTCTTAATCTGCAAATGTGATATTTTCGAAATTGCGGTATTCAGAAAGAGAAAGCCTTCGACGGCTATTGGCTTGTTTTTGTTGAGCATTCCGAGCACTTTGCTGAGCACTTGCTCCTTTGGATATTTCTTGCAGTTCAGGAAGTCTTTTCTATTATTTGTGACGAAAAAATCAGCCTTGTTTTCAATTCCGTGAATAAAATGATATGAATCAAAGCACGGTGTGCCAGTTGCAGCCCCAAAAAGAACAGATATTGCCAGATTTAGGGGATTAATTCCAACCTTAATGTCAAATCGTTTTGTCAGGGCATCCCAAGCAACCTTTACTTTCTGTGAATCAGCTGCAATATTCTTGTGGTCGTGGAGACGTCTTAATCTAATGCTTTGATATTCCCACGCAGCAAGGGGAGAAATAAGCAAATCATAGTCTGTATAGAATATATATTCCCATTTGGTTAGAATTGGAGTTTGTCCGGTCTTTATTGATTGATATTCTTCTAGCAAATTATTCTCGGTTTCAATTCTAAACGGGTAGGGAAAAAGAATGTTTGTATCTATGCAAATTCTACGTGTCAATCTTAGTCTTCCTTGAAGACTATCTTTAGACCGAAGCTAATTGTACGGAAATCATAAGGTTTGATGCTCTCCAAATCATTATCTTTAGTAACACTAATCTTCAAAATTGGAACTACGCCCACTTCTGTAAAGTGCTCGAAATCACCCATCTTTTTTTCTCGGCTAAAGCCAATAACTCGAAAATCATGGTTGCTATAGGTTTCACGTCCCCAAATTGGAAAATGCAAAGCCAAATCTAGGGCAAGCATTTCTTTTACCTTGTACGCTTGAATTAGAGGCGGATTAATTCGAAAGTGGTATTTTTCAGCGGTTTTAACAATGGCTTCAACAAAACTGGAATGTTGAATTTCATCTATCAATTGGATAAATGCATAGTACTTTCTTATCAAGTCAAGATTCTTTTGTACAAAATCTCTCTTAACCCAAAGTAATGAGTCGGTGTCTTCGTCAAATGTGTTATATTTTCCTTTCCAAAAATCCTCGATTTTCGAGTTTGTTTTTTCAACGAAGTTAGGGTAGAGCCGTTCAATGTACTGAATATCTTCTTCAGCGGTCATGCACATCCTGTTGGATATTAGACTGTTGAGCTAAAGTGTTTTTCGTTAAAACGAGAAAAGAGAATGCAGCACTGAGCTTTCCCCTCAAATCTCTTCAAGATGCATAAGCACGCGTGCTCTAAAACCCAAACCCAAACATTTTCACTCTATCGTCCCTTCGTTTAGCGCGCGCGTTTTTTTGTGTGTAGAGAGAGGGTATAAGAGAGAAAGGCGGTAGGGCGCGCGCGCTAAGTGTGACAGAATTTACAAACGCGCTGGCGCTTCAGTCTTTTTCTGTTTTTGAACGATGAGCATCAAATTTACAAGATTGAACTCACCACCGCATGCCGTCGGCGCGCGCTGAAGACCTACAAAAAATCAAGCAAGACGCCAAAGCCCTAGCCATCAAAATCTGAACTCTCGAACTAATCGGTTTGGGTTTGGGGATTAAAATTCTATACAGAAAAAGAAAAGGATGGTTTGCCTGGACGCTACACTATCTCCATTAAGAGTTTGCTCTCAAGATTGACTACGTACGAGAAGAATTCACCCATGACCTTTTGAATGCTGGGGTCACTAGCTTTTTGCCACAAGCTGTTGAAGGCATTCAAGTCTGCATAAATCACTTCCTTCACGAACGTAGGCTTGCCAGCTATTGTCTGATAGACGTCATATGACTTGACTTCAGGGAGTTTCTCAAAGAAGGGCTTTGAGGTTTCAGTGCACCATTTGACAAAGTTGCCCATTTTCTCGGCTGGCACATCGAAACTGAACATGTGCTTCACTGTCAATCCGATTCCTCTAGTACAACCTTCGAACATTAATGAATATAAATCTAAGCACAAATTCGTGGGTTTAGGTTTGGGGATAAAACTTTACCGCAAGCTCAAACAGCGCGCGAGGATTCAAGCGCGCGCACTGCAGAGAACGATATTTCCAGTAACTACGACGAAACGGATCTGAGTCCTATTAATGATGCATGAGCCGTGGCAAGTTAGAACTTTTTTAAGGTGTTAGCGCACGCTCACTATCAATTGGTTATCAATATCCAAATGAGAAACAATGTTTCTAAGATATTTTGAATTTGAAATCAATAGTTAGAATTAATACAATTATAAGAAGATTTGGCTCCCATAATATTACGGTAGAGAAGCAGTTTTTCTATAGATTTTCTCGTAAGGGCAGATAGGTTTCGTGTAGAAAATTTTTTCAAGAGTAGCGCGCGCGCTAAATTGAGGGGAGGTGAAATTCTTTGTTAGTACTTGTTTACTTCAATTGGGCTGGAACATCTGAAGAGTTTAAAGAATTTGCTGATCGAATAAAGAGCATAATCGATGGAACAGTGGGTCTCGAGCTTAGTGGAATTTTCATACCGATAAGCGAATGGCATTATACAATGGTTATAAAGGCAGCAAGCTACGAAAAGGTATTGCAAGTCAATAAAACATACGTGGAAAAATATGGGCACACCAAGGTTTCGTTGGCAAAAGTTGAGTTGCTTCATACATTTGAAGAATTCGGCTGGGTTCCGTGATTTTCCCTATGAGAGACTGTTCTTGTTCCATCCCAAAATAACTTGGCATGTGCATCTTGTGTTTTCAAGAGAAAAACTGAGCGGACAAAAAGTCAGTCGCGCTTTTCAAAAGTAATGACAGATTCTGTCCAAGATGCGTGGAGAATGCATAAAGCAGTTGAGACAGCAAGCCCTCAATTAACTTCCTTTTTACGGCACAGTTTAGGACTGTATTTCTAGCGCGCGCTGTTGATTTGGGGATAAAACTTCACCTAAGACCCAAGCACCAAACTTATAACATAGAACAGCCCATCGCATCCGCTCGGGTGCACTCGCAAATGGGACAAAAACACAATCTTGTTCTCTACGTTGATAATGAATTGGTTGAAAAGTCGCG
>CAZADP010000094.1:0-5493 GCA_964483905.1 uncultured Candidatus Bathyarchaeia archaeon
TTAACCCAACTTTTAAGCCAAAGTTATCGTGCAGTACTTTTGCCACAGGTGCAACACAGTTTGTTGTGCATGAAGCGTTCGAAAGTATGATGTGTTTCTCATGATCATATTTGTCATCGTTTACACCCATCACTATAGTTATGTCCGGATTTTTGGCTGGAGCAGAAATCAACACCTTTTTAGCTCCTGCTTGGAGGTGCATTGCAGCTTTTTCTCTATCCGTGAACAATCCCGTGGATTCTACAGCCAAGTATACATCCAGATCCTTCCATGGGAGTTGGGATGGGTCACGTTGGGCAAGGGTGCGGATTCGTTTTCCTCTGACAATTACGGCGTCCTTTTCAGCTTCAACGGGGAATGGGGCTTTTCCATGAACTGAATCGTATTTCAGTAGATGTGCTAGAGTTTTAGCGTCCGTTATGTCATTTACAGCTACAAAATCTATGTTGGCGTTTTGTTCCACTGCAGCTCTGAACAATAGTCTCCCTATTCTTCCAAATCCGTTTATCGCTACTTTTATTGGCATATAGTTTCACCATCATGCATAGTTTCAATTATTAATGACCAGTTATTCTAATTAATTTTCCGCTACGTTCAAGAGAAAAAGTAGGGTACTTCAGCGGAGTTTCATCAGAACCATTTCTGCAGCCAGAACAAGCGGTTCCCAAGTCTCACATAAAGGCGGAGCATAAGCAGTGTCCGCCTTAGCTAATTCACGAACTGTCATTTGCTTCTGTATCGCAAGGGATATGGCGTTTATGCGCTGGGTTACCTCTTCTCCTCCAATGATCTGGGCACCAATAATTCGCTGTGACTCCTTTTCAACAACGAGCTTCACCTTTATAGGCAAGGCGCCTGGATAGTAGTCAGCCTTTGTCTTTGATGCGATTGCCCCGGTTATGGTTTCAATTTTGGCTCTTTGTGCAAAGGCTTCGGTTAAACCTGTCACGCCGACATCGGTGTCAAAAAGCCTTGTCACTGCCGAGCCCAAGACTCCTGTGAAAAGCGAGTAGCCTCCTGCTGCGTTGATTCCTGCAACTTTTCCGTGTCTTACAGCTACTGTGCCTAACTGTTGCAAGGCTGGTTTCTGAGTAACTATATGTGTGCTTTCGGCGCAGTCGCCTACAGCGTACACATCTTTAACATTTGTCTCCATTCTGGCATTTGTTTTTATGGCCCTCGTCTCTCCTAACAATATGCCGGCGTCAGCTGCGAGTTGAGTGTTGGCTCTCACCCCGAACGCGCTCACAAACAAGTCTGCACTATGTTGTTCGCCTCCCGCGATTATTCCTGTCACTTTTTCGGCCCCAAGAAACTCTTCAACTCCCTTTCCCGTTAGAATGTTTATTCCCTTCTGTTGGAGCATTTCTTGAACTATTTTTGCCATATCGGCATCAAGCATTAAAGGAAGGATTTGGGGAAGCAATTCCACAACTGTGGTCTTTAAGCCTCTTTCATGTAAAGCTATAGCTGTTTCGAGACCAATTAGGCCAGCTCCCATGACAACTGCTGTTTTCGCTCCGCTTTCAATAGCTTGATCGATTTTTTCTCCGTCTTCCAAAGTTCGGAGGGAGTGTATACCTTGTTTTTCCTTGCCTTTTATTGGCGGTGTGAATGAACTGGCGCCCGTGGCTATGATTATGCTGTCGTACGGTATACTTTCAGTATTGCCTGATTTGTCTATTGCTTCAACAGTCTTGTTTCCAGTGTTTATTTTTGCGGCCTTGGTTTCGGTTTTGAGGTTCACTTTCATCATTTGGTAGAAGGCATGTGGAAAAACAATTAGACTCTCGAAGCTTGGTATCTGTCCGCCTATTACAAAGGGAAGTCCACAACGTGAATATCCAGCATTCTTTTCTTCAGTTATTAATGTAATTTCGGCTGTGCGGTCTGTTTTTCTTGCTGCTGAGGCTGCATCCACACCTGCGGCATGTGCACCAATTATTACTATATGTTTAGACATGTCTTTTCCTTCATTTTCCTAAGGTCTTGTGCCATTCAACTGCCTGATCAAATTTCATTAGGTTGGCGAGATCTGCTTGCAGATTTGATGGTTTTATGACAAGTAACCAGCCTTTTCCGTATGGATCTTCATTTAAAAGTTCGGGTTTTGACTGAACTTCTGCGTTTACTTCTTCTACTGTTCCGCTTACTGGCGCCACTAGATCTGAAACAGCTTTCACAGATTCTACGGTGCCGTAGGGTTCGTTCTGCTTTGTTGTTGTCCCTTGGCCTGGCAACTCTGCATAAACAATTTCTCGGAGCTGTTTTTGGGCATAATCTGTGACACCTACTCGAACCTTGTCTCCTTCAATTTTCAGCCACTCAAAATCTTTGGTGTAATATAGGCCTTCAGGCACATCATATCCGTCTACTTTCACCAAGTTTGTTCACCTCTCGAATAGTGCTTATTCTTTCGGTTTTTCAGCCTTTAAGATTTCCGATAGTTCATTTTGTATCCAATGTAGCAACATTCAAGGATTATCCAATAAATTAATAAAAGTGTATCATGTCTTTTGAGAGACTTTACGCTTTACACGACATAGCTTACGAAACAGTTTATACGAAAAACGTTGAACATGATTATGTATCCATGGTTAGATGCGTAGATTGCGGCTTCTGCGAACCTAGTCCATACATAGGCAATCTCGAGGCAACTTGTGCTGAAAAGATGGAGAGACAAAAGAAAATCAAGGATTGCAAAGAAGACATCAAACGCAAAAAGTTTGTATCAAAGCGGAAAGTGCGCGCGCTTGACCAATCTACCAAAATTCAATCGAAGATTCTTCCACAAGTCATAAGAACTTAAAACAACTACTTGATTTTTGATGCTCTATGAGAAGAAAATTAGTTCTTGGTTTGGTCTTCTCCTTATTATTCTCTTTCTTACCAAGTATGAGACTAGGCCAGACTAAAGTCACAGCTCTTGATGACTATCGGGTTCACAACCTTAACACAGGTTTAAATTACACAACAATTCAAGGAGCAATAGATGCAAATGAAACTTTGAATGGACATACAATACTGGTAGATGAAGGAATATACTATGAAAATGTGGTTATCAACAAATCTCTGTCTCTGGTTGGAAACGGATGGGAAAGGACGATAATTGATGCCAACGCCACGGATGTAGACGCTATAGAAGTGGTGGCGTATTACGTTAATGTAATTGGCTTCAGCATAATGAATGGATTTGCTGGTATAGCTCTAGACCATGTTAGATATTGTAACATTACCAGAAACAATATGGCAACAACATCGAAACAGAAAGTAGGCATTTTTTCCAACGGTTCTTCAGATAATAGCGTATTTGAAAACGATATAGCATACCATCTACTTGCCATAAATCTGTACCAGTCCACAATCAACACCATAGGTGCAAACAACATAACAGGAAACGACGTAGCAATCTATTGTTCTGATTCTTCAAGGAACATCATCATTGAGAACCGAATAACCGATAACTTCAACAGTATTGTCCTAGCCTCTCGAGCGCACGAAAATAACATAACCCGAAACAATATAGTAGACAACGGTTATGACGGTATGTCTCTTTGGGACTTTTCATCCAACAACAGCGTTATTGAAAACAACATAACAGCAAATCAGCGGCATGGAATCTCAGTTTTTCAGAGCTTTAATAACCGCATATTTGGAAACAATATAACAGCAAACAGGAACCGTGGCATCATTCTTAGCGACGCGGCTGGCAACATAATTTCTAGAAACAACTTAAAGAGCAATGAATACGGCGTTTCTATCGCAAGTTCCTCAGACAACACCATATCTGAAAACAACATAACGAACAACGATCCTGGCATCCGGGTGGCTTATTCAGAATATAACAGAATCTATGGAAACAACATAACGGACAACGGCTGCGGGATAAAGGTGGAGGAGTATTCTTCAGATAACAGATTCTATCATAACAACTTTATCAACAATCTAAAACACGTGGGATTTTATGAAAATACGCATCTTTTGGACGACGTCTGGGATGATGGGTATCCTTCTGGTGGAAACTATTGGAGCGACTACGATGGATTAGATGTCAATAACGGTCCTTGTCAAAATGTTACAGGATCTGATGGGATAGGGGATTCTCCATATATCATCGACAAGAGCAATCATGACAATTATCCACTAATGTATCCCTTTGCACCAGAAATGGAAGAAATTCGAATAGCTTATCGGAACCTCTTATTCAAATACACTGAGATGAACTCAACACTATACGAATTGATTACTAATGTTACAGAGACAATCAAAGACCTGCAAGACTCAATCGGCAACTTAACTTTGAACTTCAACACTACAAGCGCTAGCCTACAAGACCAAATCAACTTGCTTAACAATGCATATGTCAATATCAATCACTCCATTGCAGGCCTACAAGAGCGAATTGATTCGTTGAACTCAACCATACAAACATCCATCAATAAACAACAAGAACAGACGATCAATATCAAAAACATCCTGTACATTTTCACAGCAACAACAGCGATCCTCATAGCAATCACAGTCTATTTGGTAGTAAGAAAACCAAAGCCAGAAGAATAATCTTTTTTCTCTTTGTCATTCATCGATAGCGCGCGCTAGATACTCTGAATATGCAGTTTGCCCATATGATGGATCACAGCTATATTCAGATACCGACCAATACAGGTGCAGTCAAGAACATAACCTTCTTGTCCCAGAACTATATAGGTTTGTTGAGGAATACACCTCCCGTCGAACCGTAGCCGCTTGTCCTTATTGTCGAACACCTTATCTGTACACAGACCTTCCGCCAGAATTGAAAACACGATTCAACCAAGCAAGAGGAGCTAGGGGATGTTTTATAGCCACAGCAGCCTACGGAACGTCCCTTGCACCTGAAATCAATGTCCTTCGAGAATGGCGTAATTTCAAACTTAGAAAATCGGTAGGAGGAAGGATGTTCATCAAAGTGTATTATGTCATTGGTCCATCAATTGCTTTAGTCATAGTAAAGTCTGAGAAGCTTAAGTATCTAACGAGGAAGGTTCTTACTTCTATCGTAATGTACTTCAAACGTAAGTACCGTAAGCCTTAACCTCTCTCAAATTATTGTTGAAGAGTACGTTCATGAGCTTTCATTATTCTAATTAGTTCCTTAGGTTGTGCAATTACAATCATGCACTTCGTACACTTAATGACTTCCAACGGTTCATAAAACGATCGATCGGATTGCACTTAATTAATGAATATAAAGATAGATCTGAATTAAAGTTCGATGAGGAAAAGGGCATGAGGTTGGACTATTATCTTTCAAAGTATGCTGAACTAAAGGCTTTGTATAGGCTAGTTGAACAGGATTTCTCCACTAAAGGACTTGTACATCACAACTGGAACCATGTACTTCGCGACCTCGCCAGAGGCGTCATGATCGGCGAAGGACAAGGTGCCAACATGAAAATTGTTCTGGCTGGCGTACTGCTTCATGACATAGGCAGACTCTACCCAGAAGAGGGG
>CAZADP010000095.1:0-5493 GCA_964483905.1 uncultured Candidatus Bathyarchaeia archaeon
AAGGGTAGACGCTTTCCGTCATTGATTTTATGGCGTCCATGCCTAGTATAAATACAACTGATCCAGCTTGGGAGAAAAGCCACAAGAGGCTTGAGGCGCTACCTGCCATAGCTGACCCAACAAGTTCTGCCGATATTTCTAGACCTATGGGTAAAGCGGACATCAAGAAAATTCCTAGTGCAAACCCTGCAACGGCAAGAAACATAAAATCTGTGACAACTGCTAACAAGAAGAGCATTATAGCAGCAACGGCCAAATCTATTATCACAAAGGGCTTCCTACGCATGGTTTTATCGGAAATTCCTGGTATAACAATTGACCCAATAATACCTCCAATTATTATCAGACCTGCAATAATACCAGCATCAGTGATGCTTATTCCCCGCGGCGCCAAGATGCTTTCAAGCCAAGTAGCCAATCCAGTGAAGAGTCCAACGCCGATGAAAAACAGAATTTCCAGGATCACGAAATCCTTTGATTTTGAGATTTTCCCCATACCTTTCATAGAAAAAGTTGTGGTAGCTTCCTCTTTGGAGATTTCAGGCGGTGTTTTAGGCTTTTCTCTCGCTAGAATGATGAAAAGCGAAACACCCACTATGGATATAACAGCATAAATGATAAGCATCATCGTTAAGAGTTGCGAATCGGCTGTTGGAACAAGGAAGGGGGTTAGGGTTAGAGCCATTATCATTCCGAGAAACAATCCTATGGTCCCGAGGCCTGTTGCCAAAGCGCGCTCCTTAAGAGGAAACCATAAGGTTGCAAGTTTAGATATGCTGTTAAAGATAAATGGCTGCCCTAAAGCTGCACCTGACTGAAAAAGAAGTAGCAAGGTAAAGTCTTCTCCGGAGAAGATTCTGAGAACAGCGAAAACAGCTATGATTAGAGCCCCAATTGTTACTGTTAGCTTGAACCCTTTCTTATCCACAAGTATCCCGGTTGGAATGGAGAGAGGTATGAAAAGTAAGGGCCAAACCATGGACAAAAGTCCGACATCTGACTCCGTGATTCTGAATATGGATGTCATTATAGGAGTTGTTATTGTGGCGAAGTTTAGCCATAGTAGCTGCGAGATGGCAGCAACGATCATGTATGCAAATAGGACAACCCAACGATAAGGATAAAGACGCGATTCGCTAACCATGCTTTTTTATTTTCATTCTTCGTAATGTATAACCCTTTCGTTTTACCCATTTTCTTGCCTTTACATGTTTCATGGGAAGTTGCGGTTATTGGAAGCATACCCATGAAAATGTTGCAAGATTTGTGAAGGAAACAACTATAAATGTTTTCAATCCAGAATTTTATGAACGCAGGAAGTGACCGAATTGAGTAAAGACCGAATTCAAGATCTTCGCGAAAGATTGGTAAAGGTTGGCAAAGAACTATACGATCATAAACTAGTGACCGGAACCATCGGAAATATCAGCGCACGAGTTCCCAGCACGGACACCATTCTTATAAAACCTTCCGGTGTTTGCATGGGCTTACTAAAGCCTGAAGAGTTAGTTCTTGTGGATCTTCAAGGAAACAAGATCCAAGGCGAGCTAAGCCTCTCGGTTGAAACTCCTATGCATACGGCGATCTACAGAGTCCGCAGTGATGTTTATGGAGTTGTGCATACGCATGCTCCCGTAGCTACAGCTTTCGGCATTGCAGGGATTGAAATTCTTCCATTACAGGTAGAGATGTTCATGTTTATCCCAAATGGAGTCCCAATAGTTCCCTTCGAGCTTCCAGGCTCAAAGGAGCTTGCAGATAGTGTTCAAAAAAAGATTGTAAACTTCAACGCTGTGATCTTGGAAAACCATGGCATCGTGACGGTTGGCTCCACCATAGAAGAAGCATGTAGCCTGAATAAGATGGTGGAGGAATGCGCTGAAGTTCAGTACAGGGCTACTATTCTAGCCGGTCGTGACGCCATAAACTGGGAAAGCCTGAAGAAGAAATTGAGAATTTAAACTCACCGGCTTCAGAAACGAATTTCCCCTATTTTCATTCGTCCTTGCAGGCATGTTTGACATCTATAAAAAATCTATCCCAAAACCCTTCCTTTACTAGCTCAAACAACCAGACTTCTACGCAGCCCAATTGAATTGGTCAATAATTGAAGAATCGTTTGGTCATTTCCGAATCGACGTAGAAGGTTTGGTTCTTGATGCTGGAGAATACGGAACAACATATGTTAATGCTATTCCAAGCTTTCAAACTTGTCCCTACCGCTACCTTTTGGGTGTTACTCCAAAAATTTCTCAGTCTGTAACTATCTGGTAGACCGAGCGCGCGCCGGCAAGTTATCTTTCCCTGATTCAGCCTATGTAGCGCACGCTATGTTAAAGAACCCCCTAAAACTCCCATCTCCCTTTATTTAAGAGCGCGCGCAAAGTCTGCATCTGTGTGTTCGGGTTTGGGATAAAAGTTAAATGCGTGATGAACATAACAGGAATAAAATTAGGGGGGAGAGAAGTATGCCAATAGTTGAGATAACTGGTCCAAAGTTGCCTCAAGACAGCAAAGATCGAATAGCCAAAGGAATCACAGAGGTCATTGCCAAGGAAGAAAAAGCAGCTTACAATATCGATACAACATCAATCACCGTCGTGATCTTCCGAGAGATCCCTGTGACAGACCTGTATTTAGGGACCGAACAGCTACCCAAGGTTCTGGTGAAACTTCCAAAAGCCTAGCAGCCTCCATCTGTTACCTATCGTTCCTTCTTTTTTGAGAGAGTGAGCTTAGAAATTCATTAACCTATTTGAACGTTTGAGTTTGAGGTTTGGTTTTGACGGAGGAGGAGAAATAAAATTTTGATGTTTGGGTTTGAGATAAAAAATTTATAAAAACGAGGTATCTACCACTCTTAGGTGGGATAAAAGAGAATGAGAATCGCGCTTCTTGGTGGAGCAGGAACCGTTGGAAGCACGGCTGCAAGGGTTCTCGCTATGAGCGATGTTTTTTCGGAAATTGTGATTGGTGATGTAGAAATTGAGAAGGCGAAGATGCTTGCTTCAGAACTAGGCGAAAAAGTTTCGGCTGTGAGAGTGAATGCCTTAGATTCAAGCAGTATTAAAAAGGCCATTGAAGGATCATCCGTGGTGCTTAACTGTATTGGACCTTTCTACAAGTTTGGACCTATAGTATTGAAGGCAACTATCGAGTCGGAAGTAAATTATGTTGACATTTGCGATGATTTCGACGCGACAGAGATGCTTCTAAAAATGGATAAAGAAGCCAAAAAGGCGGGACTTTCTGCTTTGGTAGGAATGGGAAGCTCGCCTGGAATTGCAAACGTTCTCGTAAGATTCTGCGTTGACATGCTTCTGGATGAAGTGGAGTCTATAGACATCTACCATGCCCATGGAGGAGAGCCAATAGAAGGGCCAGCTGTTGTAAAACATAGGATACACTCTATGATCATTGGAATACCAGTATTTCTAGATGGGAAGTTTAAAACTGTAAATTTATTCGAAGAGAGCGGTATGGCGCTTGAAGAGGAAGCTGATTTCCCAGAAATTGGGAAATACAGAGTGTATGCTTATCCGCATCCTGAAACCATAACGCTTCCTAAGTACATTAAAGGAGTTAAACGGGTTACAAACTTAGGGCTTGTACTCCCTCCAGCGTATGCGGAGCTTATCAAGGGTATTGTGAGGCTAGGCATGACCGGCGAAGAACCCGTTGAGGTGAAAGGACAAAAGGTAGCACCCCTTGATTTTGCCGTTGGCTTCGCCTTATCTCAGAGAAAGAGGCTCATGAAAGAAGCTGGAATAACAGAACCGATGGGTAGCCTGAAAATAGTGGTCAAAGGGAAAGAGAAAGGAGAAAGTAGCACGTATGTTTTTTCAATGTCCTCAAGGGGAAGAGGAATGCCTGAAGGAACTGGAGTGCCAGCAGCTTTAGGAGCCATGCTCATGGGCCTTGGCAAAATACGTGAGAAAGGCGTTTTTCCACCCGAAGCCGCAGTAGACCCAATAGACATGTTTATACTCGCTAAGGAAGAGATAAAAATCGGCGATAAAGCTGGGCTTCCAATTCTAGTCGAACATATAGACAGAGAAGGAAACGTTGAAAGGCGAAGTCTGGAATCGTTGTTAAAATAGTTAATGTATAATGTGTGCAGCATCTATATTTCTCAGTTGCACATTTGAATATTGGATGGTGTGATGAAGGAAAAATACATACTAGCCCATGACACGGGAACCAGCAGCAACAAGGCCGTACTGGTGAGGTTAGACACAAACATCGTCGGACACACGACGGCTGAATATTATGTGCATTATCCCGAAAAAGGATGCGCAGAACAGTCTCCCTCCGACTGGTGGAAGGCCGTTGTCGCAACCACGAGGAAATTATTACAGTCAACAAAAATAAAACCTTCAGACATAGCTGGAATAGCTTTTTCAACACAGATGGCTGGAACCCTGCCTATGAACGAGGAAGGTGAGCCTCTGATGTCCTGTATGATATGGCTGGACACGAGAGCAGCAGAAGAAGCAGAGAAAATATGTAAGGGGCTGATAAAAGTGGCAGGATACAACGTCCTCACGTTGCTCAGGTTTCTGCGTATAACCGGCGGTGCGCCTGGGCATGCTGGAAAAGACGCAATTTCCAAAATATTATGGATTAAGAAAAATGAACCCGACATCTACTCCAAGACTTTCAAGTTTCTTGACTGCAAGGACTACGTCTTATACAAATGCACTAGAAACTTTGTGACCAGCAGGGACTGTGCAAACATATCGTGGATGATGGATACCAGAAAGGAAAGACTATGCTGGTCAGACTCCATTCTCAAAAAATATGGTATAGATAAAGAAAAATTACCAGAAATCAAGAAGTCAACGGAGCTAGCTGGTAAACTCACAACTGAAGCCGCTGAAGAGCTAGGATTGAATGCCGGAATGCCCGTGGTGGTCGGCGCTGGAGATGTGGCTTCAGCGGCTGTTGGGTCAGGAGCAGTTATGGAAAACCAAATTCACGCTTATATTGGAACAAGCAGCTGGTTGACCTGCCACGTATCAGAGAGAAAGAAGGATATTATTCACTACATTGGCAGCATCTGCAGTGCAAACCCAAACATGTACCTATGCGTAGCTGAACAGGAAACAGCTGGCGCATGCCTAGACTGGGTAAAGAACAACCTATTCAAAGAAAGCAAAGAGGACGTTTATGAAATGTTTGATAGAATGGCTGCTGATGTTGAACCCGGCTCAGGCGGTTTAATATTCACTCCGTGGCTTTTCGGTGAAAGAGCCCCTTTAGACGATTCAACAGTAAGAGGGGGTTTCCACAACCTAAGCTTGGAGCATTCAAGAGAACATCTTGTAAAGGCTGTACTTGAAGGAGTCGCCTTTAACATGAAATGGGCATTGGGCTATGTTGAGAGACTTTCCAGCAGAGCAGATGCCATAAACATGATTGGTGGAGGCGCATTCTCAAGTGTTTGGTGTCAAATATTCGCTGATGTTCTAAATAGACCAATAAGACAGGTGC